>JAFLUV010000021.1 GCA_022508635.1 Prevotellaceae bacterium | reverse complement strand
GGATTGCCGGCGGTGTGCCCATCACGATGATGATGAACATGGAGCGTCGCAACGGTGCCATGAAGCCTGTTATCCGCAAGGCGCTCGTAGAACTTGACGGTGCGCCCTTCAAGTACTTCGCAGGCAAGCGCGAAGAGTGGGCAAAGAACACTTGCTACGTCTATCCCGGTCCTATCCAGTATTGGGGACCCAGCGAGGTGTGCGACCAGTGCACCAAGACCCTTGCCCTGGAGCAGGCGTAAGCGGACAAAGAGATTAGGGAACTGCTGACATGAACATCCTTCATTCCCCTTCAGGGAAAGCTCGGCGCAAGACACCGAAGAAGCGCAGGAAAAGAGCTTCCTCTAAAGGAGGATGGAGGATGTTACATTTCTTCCGTCGCTTTCCCGCATGGGTTCTGTGGCTCGGAGGACTTCTCCTTATAGCAGCCTATATCTTCTTTTTCTACCATTTCATCGTCAGTCCCTTTAGTTTCCGGTGGCGAGCCATCTATGGCAGTCCGGATTATCCGGAAGGCTATGACATCAGAGGCATCGACATCAGCCATTACCAGGAACGTATCAACTGGGAAAAGCTCCGCAATGCCTCCATTGCAGGTGCTCCTGTCCGATTTGTCTTTATCAAGGCAACGGAGGGCGTGAAGCTGATGGACGACAACTTCAACGAGAATTTCTACCTCTCGCGTCAGAGTGACCTGATACGCGGAGCATACCATTTCTTCGTTCCCGGAGCAGATGCCCGCCGGCAGGCAGAGTTCTATCTGCACCAAGTTCATCTTGAACCTGGCGACTTGCCTCCCGTACTTGACGTTGAGAAGAAGGGTGACCTCACCCCGCAGCAGCTACGTCGTGACGTGAAGACGTGGCTTGATATCGTGGAAAGAAAGTATGGTGTCAAGCCTATCCTTTACACAGGCTACAAGTTCAAGCAGGATTATTTGGGGACACCCGAGTTTAACGAGTATCCTTTTTGGATTGCCCATTACTATGTGGATGAACTTGAATACAAGGGTCAATGGGTTTTCTGGCAGCACACCGATTGCGGCAAGGTGTCTGGCATTCAGGGCTTTGTCGACTGTAACATTTTCAATGGCAATCTCTCAGACCTTATAAGGTTTACTCTTCCCGAACCAGAAGAATAAACTGATCCTGCCGGATTCGTCCATGAAAGCCGGCATACTATGTTTACTGAACGGGAATCTTTGCGACGCGTGCTACGTGGCGACCTCCCTCGAATGGCGTTGCAAAGAATTCATCCATGATGGCGTCTGCTTCCTTTTCAGTGATGAACCGGCCGGGCATGACGAGTACGTTGGCATCGTTGTGTTGGCGGGAGAGATGTGCTATCTCGGGTATCCAGCAAAGAGCAGCGCGAATACCCTGGTGCTTGTTGAGCGATATGCTGATACCTTGTCCGCTTCCGCAGATGGCAATGCCTGTTTTGCATTCGTCTGCCTCAATGCCTTTGGCAAGGGCGTGGGCATAGTCAGGATAGTCGCAACTATCTTCGCTGTATGTGCCGTAATCGTGATATGCAATGCCTTTCGCTTCGAGATATATCTTTACGTGCTGTTTGAGTGCATAGCCTGCGTGGTCGCTGGCAAGTCCGACTTTTGTCATTTCCTGTTTAACGTTTTGAGTTTTGTTATTTGTTCAGAATCTTCTTTGCCTGTTCGTAGACATTTTCAGCTGTGAAGCCAAACTTCTGGTCGAGTACCTTGTAGGATGCGGAGTAGCCGAAGCTGCCAAGTCCCCAGATGTCGCTGTCGGGATGCGCACCCGTGAGGAAGCCCTGTAAGTTGACGGGAAGTCCGGCGGTCAGGCCGAATACCTTGCTTCCGATGGGGAAGAGTTTACGCTGATAGCTGATAGGTTGTTCGCGGAAAAGACCTTCGCTGGGTGCACTTACTACGCGTACCTTGTATCCGTCCTGTCGTAAGAGTCGTGCACCGGCGATGAGTGTGCTGACCTCAGAACCGTTGCCCACAAAGATGATGTCGAACTGTTCGTCGCTCTCTGCTGCAATGTATGCTCCAAGTGCCGCACCGCTGTAGTCTGTCTCTTCGGGTAGGTCTTCTATTACCTGACGACTGAGAATGAGGGCTGAAGGCGATTTCATGTTCTCCATTGCCAGTTTCCAGCAGCATGTGGTGGCCTTTCCGTCGGCAGGACGCAATACTAACATGGAGTTGTGTCCGCTATGGTTCTTCATTTTTTCCATCAGACGAATCTGTGCCTCTTGTTCTACCGGCTCATGTGTAGGTCCGTCTTCGCCGACACGGAAGGCATCGTGCGACCATACGAACTTAATGGGTACTTCCATGAGGGCGGCCATACGAATGGCAGGCTTCATGTAGTCGCTGAAGACAAAGAAGGTACCACAAGCGGCAATAATGCCTCCATGAAGCATCATGCCTATGCAGCAGCATGCCATCGTGAGTTCGGAGACACCAGCTTGCAGGAAGCCGCCGCCGTAGTTGTCGCGAGAGATAACAGAAGCACCTCCCTTGATGAAGCCGTCTGTCTTGTCGGAATTACAAAGGTCTGCAGAGCTGACAATCATGTTGGGAACTTTCTTAGCCAGAAGTGACAGGCATGTGCTGGAAGCATTGCGAGTGGCATCGTTTGGCTTTTGTTCAATACTATTCCAATCAATGTCTGGCAGCTTCCTGGCGAACCAGTCGTCCAGCTGTGCAGCTTTTTCTGCATTCTGTGTTGCCCATACCTGTTCCTCATTGTAGCGTGAACGTACGTCTTCTTCTAATTCTTTGAGACGTGCCTCGTAAAGTGCTGCCACTTCTGGGAAGATGACAAATGGTGTATCGGGATTGCCGCCAAGGTTGGTGATGGTGTTACGGTAGGCATCGCCACCGAGGGGTGCGCCGTGCGTTTGGCAACTGCGTTCATAGCTGCTTCCGTCTGCCTGAAGGGCACCTTTGCCCATGATGCAATGACCAATGATGAGAGTTGGTTTTCCGGTGACGGCTTTAGCTTTCACAAGGGCTTCGCGTATCTGTGCCACGTCATTACCATCTATATCGAATACCTCCCATCCAAAAGCCCGGTATCTGGATGCCACATCTTCATTGGTTACGACAGAAGTTTCTGTGGAAAGCTGTATGTCGTTGGCATCGTAGAACATGATAAGGTTATCCAGTCCCAGGTTCCCTGCGATGCGTGCTGCGCCTGCACTAACTTCTTCCTGTATGCCGCCATCACTTATGTAAGCATATATAGTTTCCTTCTGGAAGGTTGGGTTACCTGTCTTAGCATAAAGAAATTTCGCCGCAATGGCAGCACCTACAGCATAAGTGTGTCCTTGACCCAATGGACCGCTGCTGTTCTCAATGCCTCGCTCGTAGCAGACTTCGGGATGGCCGGGTGTGGGAGAACCCCACTGACGGAATTCTTGCAGTTCTTCGAGGGTGAACTTGCCGATGAGAGCCAACTCTGCATAAAGCATCGGAGACATGTGACCGGGGTCGAGGAAGAAACGGTCGCGTCCCTTCCATGTAGGGTTCTTCGGGTCAAACTGAAGGAACTCGCTGTAAAGAACATTGATGAAGTCTGCACCGCCCATTGCTCCACCAGGATGTCCACTTTTTGCTTTTTCTACCATCGCTGCAGCCAGGATACGGATGTTGTCGGCTGCACGATTCATTAATGCAATGTTATTCATATATGCTGTATATTGTCGTAATATTTTAGGGCAAAGGTATGACATTTTAGCCTAAGTGCCAACCTTCTGCCTGTCTTTATTTGCTTAAGGTGCCAAATTGCACTTTGACATGCTGAATGTACCGCCTATCCATTCGGTAAAAGGCTCCTCACCGTGCAATTTATGCCAGCCAAGGAACCTCTCATTCTTGTCCGTTTCAACGACCACTGGTCCTTGTTGCAGTGTCCCGTCCAGCAGACATATATTGTGATAGGCACGCTTCATCGTCTTGTCCTGTTGTTACGGTTTTGCCGTTGCGGAATGCCACGCTGTGGGTGTATTGGATTTGGGTTTTCCTTCACGACGTGTATCTTTTGTTCTCGTGGTTGGCTCTCACGCATCTGCTGTGGAGTAAGGCGGGCATTCTCCAGTGGAGAGAGAGGCAGTGAATCCATGTCGATCGAATCTGTTTCGAGAGAATCGGATGGAATCTCCATTACCTCTTCCTTATGTCTCTCGTCGTGCATGCGGATAAGTTTCATTTCACTTATCAGCAGAGGCTTTGGCTTATCGCCGGAAGTTCCCTCCGGCAGAAAAATAAATCCAGTGATAGATTGCAAAGATATTGTGTCGAGTGTCTCGCCGGGGGTGTATCGCAGTTCGTTCATTGGCATGTTACGGAACGGTTCAGTGACGGAGGCAACAGTGTCTGTATCATAATAGAAGATGAGTTGTGCTATGGCTTCATTGGTTGTGGAGCGTGACACAAACTGTGATTTGAAACGCCAAATAAAACTGTCGCCCGGACGGAATGTAGTGTCTGCCTTTATCTGAAAGGTGTAAACAGACTGCACTTGGTTTGGAACGAGACAAGCGAAGTCTTTGCCAAGCCATATATTGGCAGTGTCGCCCTCGTTGGTAAGGGATGCAAACTGGTCACGTGCAGTTTCTGCCTCAAGACCCATGCGTTCAGCTTGTACACGCACACGTGTAACAACATCTTTATATATGTGATTTAGCTCCTCTGCACGGCCGCTATAATAAATCATCGAGGAGTCAAACTCTGCCTCTGTGATACGATGCTTACGGAAAACAGCCTGTATATGCTTATAACGTGCAATGTCGGGATTTTCGTTTGGCTCATCGCACATTCCCTGTGCCAGATGGTAGTCAACAAGCACGTTTACCATTTTCTTTTTATTGAGAATGCCCTTAGGCAGGGGAGGAGAGCATGCAAAAAGAAAGAACAGCGAGACAAGTAGAGTCCCTTTCCAGTTCTTTCTCTTGATCTTGAGTAATGTGATTGTCTGAGACTTTCTCATCAGAACATTTTCTGGTTGTAGAAGATGAGAAGCATTGCCACTCCGCATGAGATGCAGGCATCGGCAAAGTTAAAGATAGGGCTAAAGAAGATGAAGTGATCGCCGCCAATATAGGGTAGGGAGGCGGGCCAGTTCCATTCGACAAGCGGGAAATAAAACATGTCTACCACACGTCCCAGCATGAATTGTCCGTAACCTGTACCCCAAGGAACAAACTCTGCCACTAAAGGTGCGGGCGGATTGTTGAATATCATGCCATAGAACAAACAATCGAAAATGTTGCCGGCTGCTCCGGCAAAAATCAGTGTTAAACAAACAAGGTAACCCCAGCCTATGCCCTTTTGGATGTTTCGACATATAAACCAAGCAAGGAAGGTAACGGCAGCGATACGGAATGAAGTGAGAAACCACTTGCTGAATACTTCCATGCCGAAGGCCATTCCGTTGTTTTCAGTGAAAAGAATGTAGAACCAGTCTGTCACCTTTATGCTCTGATGCAGGTACATACCTGTCTTGACGGCAACCTTGATGGCTTGATCAGCAACGATGATGCCGAGTGCAAAAGTTGCTGATACCAGTGCTTGGACTTGCTTGCGGGTCATGTGTGGGATGAAAGTCAGCGTTTCTTGTCGCGAGCTTGCTTAGCTTCGATTGAGAGGGTAGCATGTGGCACGGCACGCAACCGCTCCTTCGGAATAAGTTTGCCCGTTTCGCGGCAAATGCCGTAGGTCTTGTTCTGGATACGCACCAATGCAGCTTGTAGGCCAGTGATGAACTTTTTAGCACGCGCGCACTCATTCATGAGCGATTCCTTCGAGAGGGTTTCCGAACCTTCTTCCAGTGTATGATAGGTAGAGCGCGGGTCGTCGTCATCATTATTGCCGTTGATTTTTTCCAAAAGTACTGCGTAGTCGCTTTGGGCAATCCGGAGTTTTTCATTGATGAGCTGACGGAACTCTTCGAGTTCTTCGTCAGTGTACCTTATTTTGTTCTCCATATTATATGATATGTATAAATGTTAAACTTTATTTACGGTCAATTCCTTGCCAAGGGAGATACTGTCGGCAAGAACTTGCGATGTAATGTAATTGTAGAACTTGTTGAGACATATACGGTTGTCTTCATTTTCGGGCAGTGTGACATTGATGCGGTCAGTTATGTCAAAACCACTGTCCTTGCGAAGTGTCTGTATGCTGCGGATAAGTTCGCGAGCCACACCTTCCAGCCTTAGGTCTTCAGTGATGGTCAAGTCAAGTGCCACGGTAAGTGTTCCCTCATTCGCTACGCTCCACCCTGGTATATCCTGACTAAAGATGTCAATGTCCTCAAGGTCGATAGTTACTTGTTCGCCTGTTTCCAACATGAGGGGCAGATGCTTCTTCTCTTCCAGCTCGTCTATCTGTTTCTGACTCATGGCGAGTACTGCTGCGTTGACACTCTTCATAAGCTTGCCGAACTTCTTGCCCATGGTGCGGAAGTTGCACTTTACCTGTTTGACGAGCATCCCTTGAGCCTCAACAAATTGTAGCTCCTTGACGTTTACTTCGTCCAAGATAAGTTGTTGCATGGCTTGTATGCGTTGCTGCTGCTCTGCGCTGGTAGCAGGGATGGCAATGCGTTGCAGGGGCTGCTTCACGACAATCTGCTCCTTCTTGCGGAGGGAGAGTATCATGCTTGTCACTTGCTGTGCGAGTGCCATACGCTGCTCTTGCTCGCAGTCTATTTTTGTGTCGTCGCAAATAGGGAACTTTGCAAGGTGTACACTCTTTGTCTTGTCTCGTCCTGTTGCCTCGTTGAGGTCTCGCCAAAGACGATCGGCATAAAAGGGTGCGATGGGTGCCATGAGACGGGCTATTGTTTCAAGGCAGGTGTAGAGTGTCTGGTAGGCACTGATCTTGTCAATGCTCATGGCTGAACCCCAGAAACGTTTCTTGGAGAGGCGAACGAACCAGTTGCTGACATTGTCGACCACAAAGGTCTGGATGAGGCGTCCGGCACGTGTGGGTTCATAGTCCTCATAACATTGCTCTACTTCGCGAATAAGACTGTTCAAGCAGGAGAGTATCCAACGATCCATCTCCGGCCGCTCGTTCATGGGTACGTCTGCTTCTTCGTAGCACCACCCGTCCACGTTGGCATACATGGTCAGGAAAGAGTAGGTCTGGAAGAGTTTGCCGAAAAAAATGCGACTTACTTCCTGCACGCCGTCCTCGTCGAATTTAAGGTTATCCCAAGGCGCGCTATTTGTTATCATATACCAGCGCACGGCATCGCTGCCATACTTTTCGATGGCTCCAAAGGGGTCGATGGCATTGCCCAGGCGCTTGGACATCTTCATACCGTTTTTGTCAAGCACAAGTCCGTTGCTTATGACTGCTTTGTAGGAGATGCTGTCGAAGACCATTGTTGCGATGGCATGGAGTGTGTAGAACCAACCGCGTGTCTGGTCGACGCCTTCTGCGATGAAATCGGCAGGGAAGGCTGTATGGTCCTCAAGCTGTTCCTTGTTCTCGAAGGGATAGTGTATCTGGGCGTAAGGCATGGCACCTGAGTCGAACCATACGTCAATGAGATCGAGCTCACGCGTCAGAACTGCACCGCTCTTGCCTACGAGCAGTATCTGGTCTACAAAGGGTCTGTGCAGGTCTATGCGGTCGTAGTTTTCCTGACTCATGTCACCAGGTATGAAGCCATGTTCTTTGAGCGGGTTGCCGGGCATTACGCCTGCGGCAACTGCCTTCTCTATCTCGCCATACAACTCTTCGACGGAGCTGATACAGATTTCTTCGCGTGTGTCCCGATTGCGCCAGACGGGGAGGGGGGTTCCCCAGTAGCGTGAGCGCGAGAGGTTCCAGTCGTTGAGGTTCTCGAGCCATTTGCCAAAGCGACCCGTGCCTGTGCTTTCGGGCTTCCAAAGGATGGTCTGATTGAGCTCTATCATACGTTCCTTGACTGCTGACGAGCGGATGAACCAAGAGTCGAGCGGATAGTAGAGTATGGGCTTGTCTGTACGCCAGCAGTGGGGATAGTTGTGTACGTGCTTTTCGATGCGGAAGGCTGTGCCTGCTTCCTTCATCTCAATGCATAGCTTCACGTTGAGATCCATCTCCTTGTTTGCTGCTTTCTCGTCGTACTTGCCATTTTCGTTGAACTTTGGGTCATAGGCATTTTTGACGTAGGCACCTTGATGCAGGGCGTATGCTTGGCTGTTCACGCAGAGATTACGGAATGTATCGTCCATCTCCTCGGGTAGGAAGTACTTGCCTGTGAAGTCAACCATGGGACGTGTATCTCCGGCCTTGTCAATAATGAAGAGACTGGGAATGCCTGCATCCTTGGCCACCTTGGCATCGTCTGCGCCAAATGTGGGAGCAATGTGTACGATACCTGTGCCGTCCTCGGTGGTGACATAGTCGCCGGGGATAATGCGGAAAGCATCTGCACTCTTATCGACGACCTTGCCTTCCTCCAGTGCGCAGGGCTTCACCCAGGGGAAGAGCTGTTCGTACTGCATGCCGACGAGCTCCGTTCCTTTGCCGCGCCACAAGATGTCAAGCTCCTTGTCTTCCTCTGCCTGGAAGTATGCCGAGAGGCGTGTTTCGGCCAGTAGGTAGATGGCTTGCTCGTTGCTGTAGGGGTTGTTGCCCTTGATGGCCACATAGTCAATCTTGGGACCTACGCACAGGGCTGTATTCGAGGGTAGTGTCCAAGGTGTAGTGGTCCATGCCAGGATGTAAAGAGGCAGGTTTTCGCTGTTCGGGATTATGGATTCAGAACCTTGGCTGGCCTTGAACTGTGCCGTCACCACCGTGTCCTTAACATCGCGGTAGCAGCCGGGCTGGTTCAGCTCGTGGCTGGAAAGACCCGTACCGGCGGCAGGAGAATAGGGCTGGATGGTGTAGCCCTTATAGAGGAGCCCCTTCTGGTAGAGTTGCCCCAGCAGCCACCATAGGCTTTCGATGTACTTGTTGTCGTATGTGATGTAAGGATGTTCCATGTCCACCCAGTAGCCCATCTTGTGGCTCAGGTCTGTCCACTCGTTGGTGTACATCATTACGTTTTCGCGGCATTTGCGGTTGTATTCTTCGATGCTGATGCTGCGGCCTATGTCTTCCTTTGTGATGCCAAGCTCTTTCTCGACGCCGAGCTCCACGGGCAGGCCGTGTGTATCCCAGCCTGCCTTGCGCTTCACTTGGAAACCCTTCATCGTCTTGAAGCGGCAGAATATGTCTTTGATGCTGCGTGCCAGCACGTGGTGGATGCCCGGATGGCCGTTGGCAGACGGGGGGCCTTCGTAGAAGATGAACGAAGGACAGCCTTCCCTCTCCGTGATGCTTCGGTGGAAGACGTCTTCTGCGTCCCACAATTGCAGCACCTCTTTCCCGGTGTCGCTCAGGTTGAGCTTATTACGTTCTGTGAATTTCTTACTCATGTTTGACGTTTTCTTATTTGGGTTTCTTCGGGCAGTCCCTTTGGCGGGGGAACATCACGAGGGATGTAGTTGCCTGTTTCCTGGTTTTGTCTGAGGCCGATGAATGTCGACCCGTTTAGGTGTGCAAAGGTACGAAAAAACATTGATACAACGTAATAATTATTAAAGAAAAAATAACAACGATTGTCAATACAAAAAGAAATAACAGCCTGACGCCTTTGATTTGTGCCAGCGGCTATGTCATTGCCAATAAATTTTGTTAGTCAATCAGCCTGTAATAGTGCTAAATATAGGACGCGTATCGTTGTTGTGGGGGACGACTGTCACATTATATAATAATGTATTATATAAATGCATAGTCTTGCATATTTCCCTTCCCGGAGTTCAGTCTGAACCCTCTGTCTTTCGTAGCGCTTGCAAGACGGGTATGTCTTGTAGGGACTTGCCTCAGTTTGTCCTTTCATCTTCCACATAAGAGATTAGGCCGGGAATGAATGATGTCTGCTGAAAATAGTATGGGTTAAGATTGAGTTTGCCACTGGTAATAGCCAACTGACCTGTTTTTCTAAAAGAATAATAGGAGGAAAATCTTTGTCTTCCTCCTATTATTGTTTTGTAAATCAGAGGTGAATTTTTTATTCACCTTGAACGATGCTAAAGCTTGCTTTCATTCAGAAGCTTATGCTTACGCCTCTTTTACTTGTTCGCAACCTTAGCTACGATAGCCTTGAAAGCTTCGGGATAGTTAACTGCAAGATCTGCGAGTACCTTACGGTTAATCTCAATGCCTGCCTTATGCAGGAGACCCATCAGCTGGCTATAGCTGAGACCCTCTATGCGGGCAGCGGCATTTATACGCTGAATCCACAGGGCGCGGAAGTTGCGTTTTTTGGTGCGGCGGTCGCGATACGCGTATGTGAGACCCTTCTCCCAAGTGTTCTTGGCAACGGTCCATACGTTCTTGCGGGCACCAAAGTAACCTTTGGTCAGACCCAGAATCTTCTTTCTCTTAGCTCTTGAAGCTACATGATTTACTGATCTTGGCATAATTTTGTTTCATTTTGAATGTTAGCGCCAAAGAAAGAGCAACGGAATGACATACAGTTTATAGCTTAATCCTTAATGTCTGAAACTCAGTTCTTTGAACTTTTATGCTAAAGCATTCGGTTAATAACTAAAGTTTTAACTTTCTCCTTACGTTTCAGAGGTTTAGCGGAGGCAAAAGAGGTCGCGAACCTGCTTCATGTTCTCGGTCACAACGATAGCGCTGTGGACGAGGTTGCGCTTCTGCTTTTTAGTCTTCTTCGTCAGGATGTGGCTGTGGTATGCGTGGTGACGCTTAACCTTGCCGGTTCCGGTAAATGAGAATCTCTTCTTTGCACCGGAATTAGTCTTTACTTTTGGCATAATTGTTTGTTATTAATTAATTATTATTAATGATGTGGCAACGCATATACCAAGGCGTTACGCACTATCTTTCTTCTATACTGTTTTTTTATCTTGCTTCATCCCCAATCTTGAGAGAATTTTAATTTAATCGTCGAAGTCCTCGCCTTCCACCTTTGGACCCGTGTATTCTTTGCGTGCCTTTTGCTGGGGAGCTTTCTTCTCACGAACGGGAGTGTCAATTATTTCTTCTGTCGTATTTTGAACTTTCTTGGCTACCTGCTTCTTAGGAGCAAGGAACATTATCATGCGTTTACCTTCCAGTTGTGGCATCTGCTCTACTTTTCCATATTCCTCCAAGTCGGCAGCAAAACGCAACAGCAGTACTTCCCCCTGTTCCTTAAAAAGAATACTGCGTCCCTTGAAAAATACATAGGCTTTCACCTTGTCGCCATCACTGAGGAAGCCTTGGGCATGCTTCAATTTGAAGTTGTAGTCATGGTCATCAGTTTGAGGTCCGAATCGTATTTCCTTGACGTCCACCTTCACCTGCTTGGCTTTGATTTCCTTTTGGTGTTTCTTTTGTTGGTAGATGAACTTACTGTAATCGATGAGCCGACAGACGGGGGGCTCGGCATTAGGTGAAATCTCTACGAGATCCACTCCACGTTGATCAGCTATTTGCAGTGCCTTGGAGATAGATACTACAGAACTCTCTATGTCATCCCCCACGATTCGCACTTCGCGTACACCGCGTATTTGCTCGTTGATGCGATATTGTTGTTTCAGGTTGTTCTTCTTCATTAATTACTATTGTTCCGTTATGAAACAAATTGATATTCGTCGACTTTGCGGCTGCAAATTTAGCACTTTTCTGTCATTTTACGTACTTCCTCTGCAATTTTCTTTGCAAAATCCTCATATTTTAGCGTTCCTTGTTCTCCTCCACCGCGCTGACGGAAGCTGACAGTACCTTCTGCCTGCTCTTTTTCGCCTACAATAAGCATGTATGGGATATGCTTCAGTTCGGTATCACGAATCTTGCGCCCTATCTTCTCGCTACGGTCGTCAATAATCGAGCGAACATTTTGTGTGTCGAAATAGGCCTTGATTTGTTCAGCATAATTCTGATACTTTTCGCTGACAGGCAAAATAGCAACTTGGTCAGGAGTGAGCCACAAGGGGAAATGACCGGCGGTGTGTTCAATAAGCACGGCACAGAAACGTTCCATCGAACCGAAGGGTGCACGATGTATCATCACAGGACGATGCTTTTGGTTGTCCTCGCCAATGTATTCCAGTTCGAAGCGCTGGGGTAACTGATAGTCGACCTGAATAGTACCGAGTTGCCAGCGACGTCCGATAGCGTCCTTTACCATGAAGTCAAGTTTGGGTCCATAAAAAGCAGCTTCTCCAAGCTCCTGGCGAGCCTTCATGCCCTTTTCGGCACAGGCTTCAATGATGGCCTGTTCTGCAGTTGCCCAATCTTCGTCGGAACCAATGTACTTTGTCTTGTTGTTAGGGTCGCGCAATGAAATCTGTACCTCCACGTTATCTTCGTTGAAATTGAAGGTAGCAAATACACGCTGGATGATGTCCATCACGTTAGTGAATTCTTTCTTTACCTGATCGGGACGGCAAAAAATGTGTGCATCGTCTTGAGTAAAGCAGCGAACGCGTGTCAAGCCGTGCAGTTCACCGCTCTGTTCATAACGATATACCGTACCAAACTCGGCGCAGCGGAAAGGCAGTTCCTTGTAGGAACGGGGACGGTTCGCAAATATCTCGCAGTGATGCGGACAATTCATAGGCTTCAGCAAGTACTCTTCACCTTCTTCTGGAGTTTGGATAGGCTGGAAGCTATCCTTGCCGTAATGATCCCAATGTCCAGATGTTACATAGAGGTTTTTCCCGCCAATGTTGGGAGTAATAACTTCTTGGTAACCATATTGTTTTTGAATCTTGCGGAGCATCTCCTGAAGGCGGAGACGCAGGTCAGTGCCTTTGGGAAGCCAAATGGGGAGTCCCTTACCCACGCGTTCACTGAACATGAAGAGTTCCATCTCCTTACCAATTTTGCGGTGGTCGCGCTTTTTGGCTTCCTCCAGCATGACAAGGTATTCGTCAAGCATCTTCTTTTTAGGATAAGAGATACCGTAGAGACGTTGCATCTGATCTTTGGTAGCATCACCACGCCAGAAGGCACCAGCAATGCTCATCAGCTTGACAGCTTTGATGATACCGGTGCTGACGATGTGTGGTCCCTTGCAAAGGTCGGTAAAATTACCTTGTGTATAGGTCGTGATGCTACCATCCTCCAAGTCTTGGTCAATATGTTCGCACTTGTAGGTCTGACCTGCGGCCTTAAACTGAGCCAGACAGTCTGCCTTTCGGACTTCCTTTCGAACTACGGCTTCGTCCTTGCGGGCAAGTTCCAGCATTTTTTCTTCTATCTGCTTGAAATCGCCTTCGCCTATCTGCTTGCCGTCGGGAAGCAGGACATCATAGAAAAAGCCGTTCTCAATGGCAGGTCCAAACCCGAACTGGATGCCAGGATAGAGTTCCTGCAATGCTTCGGCAAGCAGGTGTGCACTGGTGTGCCAAAAAGCATGCTTGCCTTCTTCGTCTTCAAATTTATAAAGCTTTATGCTGGCATCCTGCGTGATAGGACGATTAAGCTCTGTTGTCTCACCATTGATACCACAGACGATGACATCCTGTGCCAGACGCTGGGAAATACTCTGTGCAATATCGTAGCCGGTAACGCCTGATTCGTATTCGCGGACGGAACCGTCGGGGAAAGTTATTTTTATCATTCTTTTGTTTGTCTTTTAATTTTGGTTCGCAAAGATAGTGGTTTTCATTGGAATGCGGAAGTTTTTCCGATGAAAGTTTTGGCTAAAGATGCTATTTTTTTTCTTTTGAGTATTTCTTGATAAGGTTATATGCGGTGTAAAGCCCGTATTCGCCTGCCTGTGAAAGGTCGCTTAGACCTTGTTCTGTCTGCCCGCCGAGGATGTAAGCTATGCCTCTTCCATAGTATGCGCTGGGGAAACGAGGGTCAAGCTCTATTGCACGGTCAAAGGACTTACGTGCGGCGGTATAATCGGCAAGCTCTATTTGAAGGTAGCCGATATTGTAATAAAGGAAAGGAGCATCGGGGATGATGTCGGAGGCCTTTTGGTAGTCCTGTACTGCCATAAGGTAGCCAAGACGGAGGTCGGAAGCAGGAGCCGTGGTGCGTGATACTTCGAGCTGAGCCTGACGGCACTGGGCTCTTAGTATAAGCGCCATGGGGTCGTTACCGTTCTTTTGGATAAGGGTATTCATGTCTGCAACAGCATTTTCAAAATCACGTACATGATAGTAATCGAGTGCACGTCGCATGAGCAGGTTCGGGTCATCGGGATTCTGTTCTATCTGTTCTGCCAGTTCATTGATAGCAGCCTGATGTGCTTCGGTCTGGCGCTCGGTCATTGGTGCGACATTGTCAGTCAGGTACAGTTGCTGTGGCAACACATGCCGTCCGTTGAGTTCTTCCAGTTGCTGACAGAAGGCAATATAGGTATTGGTTTCGGAAGTGCGCCTATAGTAAGTGAGCGAATAGATAGGCTCTGGCCTTAGTTCTGCCTGTCTGTTTTGTACTTTGCCACGATATTCGCTGACGTATTCGTTCTCTTCTTCGTGGGTATCCTCCTCAACAAGTGCTGCATAGTCCTCAATATTATGTTCACTCTTTTTACGAGTACGGACAGGAAGTTTTTTGCCTGCCGCCACATCAAGCCGAGCTTGTAAAATCTTGAACTCGTCGCGTTCTGCGCCATAGGTGTCACCTATCTTACGAAGTATTGCGGCACGTTGCCTATAGCCTTCCCAGAACTCGGGATAGTCCTTGATGACGGCACTGATGTCGCGAATAGCACCGTTGTAGTCACCGATATTGTTGAGTAGGAGGGCGCGGTTATATAAAGCGATGGTGTTGTCAGGCTCCAGGTTAAGCACAAAGTTGAAGTCCTCGATGGCGAGGTTGTCCTCGCCTACGCTGGCACGAAGCAGTCCTCGGTTGTAGTGCGCCAAGTAGTTGTTCGGCTCAAGGTCGAGACAGACATTATAGTCGGACATGGCTCCCCGCAGGTCATCCTGGTTATAGCGTACCAAAGCACGGTTGACATAGAGTCCCGCCATACGCGGCATTTGGGTGATAGCTTTGTCAAGCGATGTTTCTGCTTCTTTATACTCTTTACGATTGGACTGGAACATCGCCTTGAGTCCCCATGCCTTACCATCATAGGTATCCATGTCAAGAGCACGGTCTATCCATTTCTCGGCATAGACGGTGTCTGTGCGCAACAGAGATACTTGCGCCTTCATGGTGTACTGCTCGCTTTCCTTTGGCCAGTGGCGCAACATGACGTCAAGTGACGAGTCAGCCTTCTCGTACTCTTTTTGTTCTATTTGACAAAGTACCAGATTGTGCCAGGCATTGTGATCTAGCGGGTTGATGGAGAGTGCCTTATGATAGTCCTCTTCTGCCAAGGCATAGCGATTCTGGTTGATACGGCATAAGGCTCTGAGGATATAGTGATTGAGAGCATAAGGGTTACGTTCCACGGCATTGCTGCAGTCAATCTCAGCTCCTTGGAAGTCTTCTAAATAAAATTTCGCCAAAGCACGATAGAAATAAGGCTCGCCAAGCCACGGCTTCACAGCAATCACCATGTTGAAGCGTTGGATGGCAAGCACATAGTCTTCATAATAAAGGGCATTGCGCCCCATCAGGAGCACACGGTCTGTGTTAATCTGAGCGAATAGTGACGAACAATACAAGAAAAAGAAAAGGAGTGATACTCTCACGCTTTTCAAAGGATATCTTCGTTCAGAACCCATAGTTTTCATTCCAATCCCAGCGTTTCAGACAGGGAGGCCGGGAACTTATCTTTTCACCTTTACCTTGTACCTGCAAGAGAACTTGCCCTTCCTGATGTCCTGAAGTTTTGACTTGGTGAGCTGCCGGCGCAAACCTTGCAGATGGTCTGTGAAGACTACGCCGTCGAGGTGGTCAAACTCATGCTGCATGACACGTGCCAAGTAGCCTTCCACCCATTCGTCGTGCTCCTGAAACTGCTCATCCTGATAAGTGACGCGGATACGGGTTGGACGCTTTACCTTTTCATGAATGCCCGGCAGACTGAGGCAACCTTCCTCCGAGACATCAGTCTGGGTCTCGTCGTATTCCTCAATGTAGGGGTTGATGAAAGTGCGCACATATCCCTTGTACTCCGGGAATTCATCGCTAATGACGTCCAGGTTAATGACGACGAGCCTAATGGGTATTCCTACCTGAGGTGCTGCCAGCCCGATACCTTCGCTCTGTTCCAGCGTCTCGTACATGTTCTGTATGAGTTGTTCCAGTCCAGGATAGTCCTGGTCTATTTCTTCTGCCTCTTGCCTGAGCACAGGTTGACCATAAGTAAATATAGGTAGTATCATTGTCGTTTTACCTTTAACGATTTAACGAAGAGGTAGTTTTTCTCTCCATCCATCCTTGCAGGATGATTGTTGCGCTGACTTCATCGACGAGAGCTTTGTTGCGGCGTGCCATCTTGCCAATACCGCTTTCAAGAATGGCATGCTGTGCCAAAATACTGGTGTAACGCTCATCCCACATGTCAACAGGTATCTCAGGGAATGTCTTTTGCAACTGAGCGACGAAATCACGTACACGTGGAAGATTGTCACTGTCGCGTCCGTTGGTCTGTTTAGGAAATCCTACTATGAAACGCTCTACCTTCTCACGCGTCAGATATTCCTTTAGGTAAGGTATCAACCGCAACGTTTCCACGGTAGCAAGTCCACCCGGAATAATCTGTAAAGGGTCCGTCGCAGCCAAACCAGTGCGACGAACCCCATAGTCTATTGCAAGAATCCTTCCCACATTATAGTATATGCTAAAATTAGCTATCCCAGCCCTCTTCTATAGTGAAATGCTCCTTTTTGTGAAAGATGCTTTTCCTATCCTTTCCGTAGGGGTCTCTGGGAAGTGAAGTTTCTTGTCTTATTTTTTGTAAAGCAACCATGCACCGGGATACTGACCCTCAAGCTGTGCACGCTTCTGTGCTGCGTCTGCCTTTGTATCGTAGCTGCAAGCAACTACGCGGTAGAAAGTCTGACCATTGACCTGAGCCTGTGCAAGACAACTGTTATAGCCTTGACCAGCAAGTTTCTGCATGAGGGCAGCACCATTGCTCTTAATAGTAACAGATGCAACGACTACGCCATACTGTTTCAGGGGGCTACCCTCTACGACAGTTACATTCTCATTGCGTACAGCAACATTGCTGTAGTCGTTATTTACGGGAGCCGGAGTGACAGGAGTTACAGTCTGAGTTGTTGTTCCCTGCTGAACAGGCGGTGTCACCGTTGTCGTGTTCTCAGTCTGCTGAGCCTTTGCCTTCTCATAAGCTTTCTTGTAGGCACTCTCCTTACTCTTACATGAAGACATCATGAAAATAGCGCAGACGGCAGCGCCCATCAAAAAGAATTTTTTCATACGTTGTGTTTTATTTAAGTGTTTTAAGGTTGTTTTCTTATATTTCCGTGCAAAATTACTACTTTTCCCCTATAAAAGCAACTAAAGTGACAGGTTTTTCTTTGTTCTTAACATATTTTCTCTTTTTTCTTGTTGCCGATTGGCAAAAAAGGACTATATTTGCCATGGAAAACGTGAAAATATCGTATTAACTTAAAAATAAAAGGAGAACGACATTATGAAAGCATTGAATTATCTGGTAGCCTTCGTTGGCGGTGCAGCTATTGGTGCTGCTTGTGGTATGCTTTTTGCTCCCGAGAGGGGAAGCGATCTGCGTGAAAAGATTGCAGAAGCTTTGCGCAAGCGCGGTATCAGGCTCAATCGTCAGGAATTGACTGAGCTCGTAGATGAGATAGCTGAGGAGATTCAGACATCCAAGGACGAGGCATAATCCGCTGAATCCATTTACTGGCTCATGTTTGGAATAGAAGACTATACCGAAAACCTTCGGAAACTTTGGCAGGAGGCCAAGGGCTATCTGGAGTTGCAGAAAGAATATCTGATTCAAGATGTTGCGGAGAAGCTCATCGTGCTCCTTTCCGTAGCAGCCCTTGGCACTGTTTGTCTGGTGCTTGGGGCAATGGTGCTTTTCTTTCTGCTCTTTGCCCTTGCCGCATGGGTTGGGCAGTTGGCAGGCAGTATGGCACTGGGGTTTCTCCTCATGGGTGTAGTGCTTCTGCTCCTCATGGCGATGGTCTACATGAAGCGCAAGCCGTGGATTATCCAGCCGTTGGCGCGTCTCGTCATTAGCCTCTTTATCCGTGAAGAAGAAGAGGAGGATGCACCATGAGTAGTATTTTGCAGTCTCCCGACATCCTTGCTGCTTTGCGGCAAAAGAAAAAAAATACTGCTCGCCGGTTAAAGGAGTCGCGCCTACGCGTGCAAGAGGCGGCGGGGGATTTTACCTCTTCACGCAAATCTGCCAGCGGCACACATGGTGTCACCCGTTTAATTTCTAACGGCATTGCTGCCTACGAGGGCATACGTCTCTTTATGAGCGTCTATTCTGCCGTGCGTGTCTTTTTCGGCTTTCGTCGCCGCAGGTAAAGTATAGCGTATAAATTATCTGGGAGCTAATGGCTATATACCAAACGTCTTATGTGGGATGTTTCGTATATAGCCATTAGTTCTTTTATGGCAAGAACGTTCTGCTAAACCGGCCTTGAATATACAAGTCAAATCCCGACATACGATGCAGAAACAGACTTCTTGTTACTGGGCTCAGGTTAGATGTACTAAGGTTATCCGCATTGTTTGCTCCAGTTATGCGCATAGAATTTTTAAACTATGTGCATCATCCTTCCGGACGATGCGCATTCTTTCGCCAAACAGCTTTATGATAGTGATTTATCTATTCATAACCTTCC
>JAFLUV010000209.1 GCA_022508635.1 Prevotellaceae bacterium | reverse complement strand
TACACATACCACTCTCAAGAGAGTCAAGAAACATTCTCAAGAGAGTCAGGAAACACTCTCAAGAGAGTCAGGAAACATTCTCAAGAGAGTCAGGAAACATTCTCAAGAGAGTGCGGCGACACATTCAAGAAAGTGCGGCGGGATATTCGGGAAAGTGCGGGGGAGCGGAGACGAAAAAAAACCGGTACCCTCGTGAAGGTACCGGTAGACAATGCAGTGCAGCACAGCACTCAGCGCCGTTCGTGGTAGACGCCGACTTCCGCAATAGAGGTACGCTGGCGACTTTCCAACACGGTGAGACGTACCTGACTGCCCCAGACCGTCGGGAAGCGGTGAATCTTGACACGCTCCTTACAGGGCGACTGCCCCTCGAAGAGTGTCTTCCAGCCATCACCGTCATGGTAATCAATGCGATAGCGCTGGAGTCGGTCATCGTCGCGGTCAGTAATGACCACCATGTTGAAGGGCTTCTCGCGCTCGAAAGTAACACGCCACCAGGGCTCCTTCACCTCATGGTTTGAGTTCCAGCAAGTGCTGAAGTCATCGTCATTGGCAAAGTCGTAGATGGCATAGTCGTCGCTCCACGAGCCCTCGGCCGGACAGTCCTTCGCAATGTTGCTGCTGATGATGGGCGCCTCAGCCCGTGGCACGTCCGCCACATGGCCGCGCTTCTGCCACAGCTCGCCTATCTTCTTCAGGGCTGCCAGCGCATTGTCGTCCATGAGACCGTCCCTGTTCGGCGCAACGTTCAGGATAAAGGTGCAATACGCCTCGCCGTAAGGCTCAATGTTCTGGCGCACCATCTCCTCCGGGTCCTTCAGCTTGTCCGTCGGGAACGAGCTTTTCCAGAACCAGCTGCCCTGAAGAGGGAGGCAGGCCAGGGCAGGCAGGCGGTTCTGCTGCGTACTGATACGCTGGCCCGCACCCTGCTCGTAGGACTTGATGTCCGTATAGAAAAGCGCCTCCCGGGGATACTTCGCCGCATTCAAGTCCATGACCAGGCACTCGGGCTGCAAGGACTTGATGTGGAGATAGATGTCCTCGAAAGGAACCTCATCATACGAAATGCGGCTCCAGGGAGCATCCCAGCCGTCTATGATGACGGCGCCAATACGGCCGTAATTGCTGAACAGCTCCGTCAGCTGATCCTTTATCAGCTGTATGTGCTGCGACTGTATCATGTGCGGACGCAGGCGATGATGAGTGTCGAGGATGGAATAGTAGAGATAGACCTCCAGGCCCTCCTCACGGAAAGCATCCGCATACTCGCGCACCACGTCGCGCTTCAACGGACTGTTCATCACGTTGTAGTCCGTAGTCTTCGTATCCCAGATACAGAAGCCGCTGTGATGCTTGGCCGTCAGGCATCCGTAGGACATGCCGGCAGACTTTGCGGCACGTGCCCATTGCCGGCAGTCGAGACGCTTGGGATTGAAGCGCTCGGCCGGAGCATCCGGATCAGGCCAGTCCTGATCGTAGAACGTAGGCATGTTGAAGTGGACGAACATGCCAAACCTGCGGTCTATGAACTCCTGCTGCAACTGGTGCAGCGACTTCCCCGACTTTTCCGCTTCAGCCGCAGGAGACGTAAGGTTCTCACCCTGTACGCTCTGCCCCGACAGACAGCAGAACGACAACGCTACCGATAAAAGAAACTTGTACCTGTTCACACCTTTCCGATTAATTAGTTAGACGACGGTTTCTCGAAGCCATCCTTCTGGGCACGCTCGCTCATCTTCTTTATACGCTTCTGGGTATCCGGATGAGACGAGAACATCTTCTGGATTATCGAGCTCTTGGTATTTGCATCCGAACTGGA
>JAFLUV010000208.1 GCA_022508635.1 Prevotellaceae bacterium | reverse complement strand
AATACTGGAAACAAAAATGACAAGACAAGAATTAGTTGCAAACATACAAAGGAAACAATCCTTCCTTTGCGTCGGACTTGACACCGACCTCAAAAAGATACCCAAACATCTGCTCAATGCAGAGGATCCTATTTTTGCCTTCAATAAAGCCATCATTGACGCAACTGCACCCTACTGCGTTGCATACAAACCAAATCTGGCGTTCTACGAGGCATTCGGAGTGAAAGGGCTGATGGCATTCGAGAAAACAGTGAAATACATCCGTGAGAACTATCCCGATCAATTCATCATCGCCGATGCTAAACGCGGTGACATAGGCAACACCAGCAAGATGTATGCCCGCACATTCTTCGGCGAGTACAATGTTGACGCGTTGACTGTTGCTCCCTATATGGGCGAAGACAGCGTGACGCCCTTTATCGAAGGATATGACGGGAAATGGGTTATCCTGCTTGCTCTGACGAGCAACAAAGGCTCCTTCGACTTCCAACTTACCGAGGACAAGGATGGCGAGCGCCTCTTTGAGAAAGTTATCCGTAAGAGTCGTGAATGGGGCAATGACGAGAACATGATGTACGTTGTCGGAGCCACAAGAGGCGAAATGTTCCGCGACATACGACAGGTCGCCCCAAATGCCTTCCTGCTTGTTCCCGGTGTCGGTGCCCAAGGTGGTAGCCTCGAAGAGGTTTGTAAATACGGCATGATAAAGGATTGTGGCTTGCTGGTCAATAGTAGTCGTGCCATCATCTATGCTGACGGAACGGAGGACTTTGCACAAGTTGCAGCAACGAAGGCTAAAGAAGTAGCAGAACAGATGGCTCAACAGATAGCCTCACTTCTATAAAGAAAGACAGCATGGAATTCAGCGCACAGATGATAGCAGGGCTGATTGGCGGCAGTGTCATAGGAGACCCTGAAGCAAAAGTCAACGACTTTGCCCGTATAGAGGAGGGGAGACCTGGCTGCATCAGTTTCCTTTATGACGATAAATACCTCCAGCACCTTTACAATACAGAGAGCAGTGTCGTACTGATTAACGAGGACATCGAACTCAAACAAGATGTCAAGGCCACCCTCATCAAAGTGCCTGATGCCCGCGAGGCCGTGGCAAAGCTCTTGCAAATATACGAAAGCCTGAAGCCAAAACGAGAAGGCATCAGCGAACTTGCTTTTATCGACCCCACCGCAAAGATTGGTGAAAAATGTTACATCGGTCCGTTCGTCGCTATTGCCGAAGGGGTAGAGATAGGCGATGGCTGTGTCATACATCCTCATGTCACGATAGGAAGGAATGCTCGGGTAGGTGCGAATACTGAAATATATAGTAATGCCGTCATCTATCATGACTGCAAGGTAGGCAACCATTGTATCCTGCATGCCGGTTGCGTCATCGGTGCAGATGGTTTCGGTTTCCAGCCGACAGCACAAGGATACGAGAAGATTCCGCAGATAGGCATCGTCATCATCGAAGATGACGTGGAGATTGGCGCCAATAGTTGTGTTGACCGAGCCGTCATGGGAGCTACTATCGTGCATAGTGGCACAAAGATAGACAACCTGGTTCAGATCGGGCACAACGACGAAATAGGCAGCCATACGGTGATATCGGCGCAGGTCGGCATCGCAGGCAGTACGAAAGTCGGCGAATGGTGCATGTTCGGCGGACAGGTTGGCATCGCCGACCACGTCACAATTGCCAATCGCGTAATGGCTGGAGCTCAGGCGGGCATACCGAGCAACGTCAAGAAGGAAGGGGCAGGCATTCAAGGTACGCCCGCCATTGAAGGACGCAATTTCTGGAAGAGCAGCGCCGTCTTCAAGAATCTGCCTGAGATGTG
>JAFLUV010000207.1 GCA_022508635.1 Prevotellaceae bacterium | reverse complement strand
AAATAAATATAATCAAAAACTTGCTGATATCGGTAAAATGCACTATCTTTGTAACTCCTTTTTGCATAAAATTATAAAAACAATTTATAGTCTGCAAAAAAATGAGTAATTTTGCAAACAGAAACAAAAACAAAAATAAAGAAAAATGAAAAGTTTCAAATCAAATCCGTGGATTCTTCCACAACCTGTGCTTATTATTGGCACTTATGACAAAGAGGGTAAGCCTAATGCAATGAATGCCGCTTGGGGCGGTCAGTGGGATATGCATGAGATTATGATATCGTTGGGCTCTCATGCCACGACAGACAATCTTGCTGCAAATCCAGAGTTTACAGTTACTTTTGCCACAGCTGAGACGATGGTGGCTTCCGACTATGTTGGCATAGCCAGTGGAAGGAACACGCCCGACAAGATGCAGAGGGCGGGGTGGACTTCGGAGAAAGCACCTAATGTGAATGCGCCTGTGTTCGTGGATTTTCCGATGACACTTGAGTGTCGTGTAAAGCAGAAGATAGACGAATCGGAGACAGGCTATTATCTGATAGCAGAGATTGTAAACATATTGTGCGATGAGAAATTCCTGACTGATGACGGCAATCCCGATGTTGAGAAGATGGGTATCATCACCTATAACCCTGTAAATCACACATACATTCAGTTGGGCAAGGTTGTTGGCAAGGCATTCTCTGACGGAAAGCAACTGAAATAGAAACGAAGAAAATGAATTATTATCTAAAATAGAACTATTATGCGAAAACTTTTCTTTGCCTTATTGTTGCTCGTATCGGGCACGACGGCACAAGCACAAAGGAATATACAACTTCACTACGACTTCGGACGTAACATCTATAGTGCAGAAGAGACTAACCGTCAGAAAGTGACTCTCACTGTGGAAGAATTCAATGCTGACAAGTGGGGTAACTGGTTTTATTTTGTTGATATAGACATGAGCAGCCATTTTATAGAAAGTGCCTATACGCAAATGTTTCGTGAGTTTAACCTTGCAGAGCAGTCGCCCTTTGCTCTTCACGTTGAGTATAATGGCGGACTGAACCGCAATTCCAGTTTCCAGCATGCTGCATTGGCTGGTCTTGCCTACAACGGGCATTCTGTGGACTTTTCCAAGATATGGTCGGTGCAACTGATGTATAAGCAATTCTTCAAGAGTTACGAGTATACCCATTCTTATGCAAGTGCTGAGTTGGCATTGTTCTGGACACTGCACTTTGCCAACAGGAAATGCACATTCTCAGGCATCACTGAACTTTGGCGTGGCGAGAAAGCCAACGGTCACGGCTGTCTTTCCATCCTTGCCGAGCCGCAGCTATGGTACAATTTCACCAATCATTTCAGTGTAGGTACAGAATGGGAGTTCAGCAACAACTTTATCTATAATACTGACCCGCAGAGCACCAAAACTTTCTTCTGGAATCCAACATTGGCAGTGAAGTGGAACTTCTGAGCGTTCAAAAATTAAGGATATTATAAAATATGGTGGGAAGGTAATAGTTTGCTTTGCCTTCCTTCCATATCAGTCATAATACTCTATCTTCAATTCTTCGCTTACATTGAAGTTATCGTGAAAATTGTCGTCATATTTGTATACTAACCGCAAGCCCCTGTACTCTGCAGGAACTTTCAAGACTTCCAGCAGATGCCATTTCGGCTGTCCAAAGTCGAACGACTCTCGGTCGAGGATTATACAATTTGAAGTATAGTCAAAATAATAATAGCCTCCACCGATGCACTTATCCCCTTGTTTCAGCAAATCCTTGTGCATATTCACCATGCCCAAACGAAAGAAGCCGTCCATTGTGATTATGAATTTTGGTAATTTCATAAACTTCTTTCATCTTTACCTTGCTGACCTGGTGTTAATCTTCTTGCCGTCTTTGCTCCAAGTATAGATCCATGA
>JAFLUV010000206.1 GCA_022508635.1 Prevotellaceae bacterium | reverse complement strand
TGGTCCTGGATAAAGCCGCACAGGAAAGGCTCGCCCTCGGCTGCCCAGCGGAGCAGGGTGCGGACGGTCTGCTTCATCTCTATCTGCGTAGTGTCCCACCGGCTGCGCACTTCGTGCATAAGGGAGCCGAAGTAGGGACTTTTTATGTGCTTGTATATCTCTGCGTTCTTGCGAGGTGCCTTGTAGCGCACGCAGACCTCCTGATACCATTCCCAGCAGCCCAGGTGTCCGAGGAGCATGAAGACGTTCTTGCCTTGGGCAGCAAGGCTTTCCGGCAGTTCGCAGTTCACTACCTCTACGCGGCGGCGCATCTCCCTGTCGGAGATGTTGAGGCTCTTGAAGGCTTCTATGAAGACGTCGCACAGGTTACGATAGAAGGCTTTCTCTATGTGCAGTATTTCCTTGGCTGTCTTCTCCGGGAAAGAACTGCGGAGGTTTTCACGAACGAGCTTCCGCCTATACCTTATTATATAGTATACGATGAGGTAGGCGAAGTCGCTCACGAGGTACAGTATGCCCAGTGGCAATCCAGCCAGAATCCTCATCAGGCGATGGCGTTTCTTTGTTCCGTTCTTGTTCATTTGCATCCCATTGTTGTTTTGTCGGGTGTGCAGGGAATTTGGATAAACGCCCTGCACTTCTGTGTCGTTACATGTATTAGAGGCCTCAAAGTTACGGCGAATAATGTAAAGACGTGCGACTTTTGCAATAAAAAAGTGCTAAAGGATTGCAGATTGAGCAAAAAGGGCTAACTTTGCACGGGTAGAAAACCATGCAAATGATGGAAAACGTCCTCTTTATAACCTTTGGCGGTTCTGCCATCGTACATTTCGTCATCACCATTGTTATGGCACTTTTTGCGCGTCATCGCGTGCAGTACCTTTCTCTGGCATGGGTGAACGGCATCTTCTTCTGCACGGCACTCATAGCGTCCCTCTTCTGCCACGACATTGCGACGGCACAGCCCGGCATCCTGCATCCCGGCATGCTGCTGGCATTGCTGGCGGCGAGCTTCTTGCAGAGTATTTATCCGCTGGGCATCCCTATGCCTGGCTTTCTGCAATGGGAGCGCATGTGGCTCTATGCACGCCCTATACTGCTGCTACTGGTCATCTATGGTGTTGCGACATTGCTTGGCAGCCATATCGTGTATGTCTATTCGGTACGCGAACTGGCGGAGAACATCCTGAGCGGCGACATTCTGATGCGCCTTTGCATCCTGGGACTGAGCGTTTACTACATCGTGAACATCTTCATCCTTCCCCGCCGCCTGGCTCGCCATGCTCCCGTGCCGCACTACCTGCTGGCCTACAGCTTCCTGCTTGGGCTTTCCGTCGTTTTCTATACTTATGTGGCAATCTTCTACGACCTCTATCTGCTGGCGGTCTATGCCGTCCTTTTTACCATGCTCAATCTCTACCTGATGCTCCGTGCCCTGGAGACGCTGGCTTTGCAGTTGCCGCGTCCCGTTATCTGCGAACAGACGGAGGATCCGGCCAACGTACAGGGTGATACTTTACAGGAGGACTTCAACGAGGCGAACCTGTACCGCTTCCAGCGCATTAATTACTGGATGCAGACGCATCGCCAAGAGTGGAAGGACAGCACCTTTGGTCGCGATCGCCTTTGTCAGGAAGTAGGCTATAACCGCCATTTGGTGCTTCAGAGTGTGCGCAGCCAGGGATTTAACAACGTGCACGACTACATCAACAGCTTCCGCGTGGCAGAACTGAAGCGCATGGTAATGCGTGGTGAGGTGAAGAACCTGAAGGATACGCTTGATGCAGGTTTCGGAACGACAAAAACGGTGCGTGCCTGCTTTCTCATGGTGGAGGGCATCACCCTGGACGAATATCTGGCAAGCCACAAGCTCTAAGCCCTCTTTCCCCGATTGTTTGCGGCAAGCCTTGTCCTTCTGTATTGGGAGAATCATACCTGTGACTGGAGCGAATGACGGCAAAGAATGAAATAATTTATAAATAGTAATAATATGAAGAAGTTTATTTTGACAGTCCTCGCGACTGTATTGAGCCTTGCCCCGGCAA
>JAFLUV010000205.1 GCA_022508635.1 Prevotellaceae bacterium | reverse complement strand
AAAAAGTATCTGCTTTTATTGGTTACGCTATTGAGCGTGCCTGCATTCTCCCAAACGGACTCCTACGAAGGCTTTGATGTCTACGGCTTAGGCACAAAGGCCGACTTCAAGCGCTCCACCTTCGGCATAGAGCTCGGTCTGGGTCAGGATGCAGACTACGGAGATGGGCCGGAAGTAGAAGTGGGAATGCGCTTTCAGCGCAACTTCACCAAGTGGCTGTCATGGGACATCCTGTCTCTCAAGTACGGCCATACCAATAATGAGTACGAAGAGTACTACTTCGGACGGCACAATTATGAAGAAGCGGCAATAAACAAGGTCTCGCTGATGTCAGGTGTCAGGTTCTTCACTCCCTCTCTCCTGGCAAAGAAGAAGCTGTCACTTTACCTCTCCTTTGACTTCGGCTATGGCTACAGCTTCGGCGACAGAGACAATGTGCATGCCGTAGCAACGGATCTTTCTTTTGGTATCCAGTTTAAGAGAGTCCACATGGGATATGGACTGGATTGCCATAAGAATCCTGGCAGCGACGGAAGGTTGATGGCACATTCGTTCAGAATAGGTTTAGACCTATAGACTGGGTGATACATGAACAGAAAGAGAGCCTCGCATTGGGACTCCCTTTCTGTGTTTTTTATAAATGCGCCTTTGCTTGTATCCAACTTCTCCTTTTCTCAGCTTCGATGGAATGAGAACACGGAGATTTGAAAGAGATCATGTTCACACATACCTCCGTCAGCACGATGTGATGTGAGTCAGAAGAGACTGGCCGGGATGCGCTGCTTAGCCGTCTCGAAGTCCTCCACCGTGTCGAGCTCGCACGAGAAGAGGTCGGTGACGTCGAGCACGGAGAACGTGCTGCCGCGGGATATGAGCCGGAGGAACGCGAGCTCGTAGAAGGAGTTCTCGAGGTGTTCCTGCGTCATCATCACCTCCAGCTCCCTGTAGAGCGCTGCGGTATAGGCCTTGCCCATGCGCTCTATGCCGAGGCTCTCGCCCGCAGCCTGTGCAGGGTCGCAGGTCTTGCTGATTTCCGTGATGGCTCCACGGGCGTCCGTTACGACCTTCATCTCCTCTTCGCCCAGCTCGTGGCGGATAAGGGTAAGCACGTTCTCGTGCCTGTCCGCAAGGACGCGCTTCACGATGTCCCCGTCGTAGAGCAGGTCGCTGTCGAGCAGAAGTATGTCCTCGCCCTCGGCCTCCGGACGTGCCAGCCAGAGGGAATAGATGTTGTTCGTCGTCTCGTAGTCCTTGTTGTGGATGAAGCGGACGCTGATGTCCTCGCCGTATGTCCGGCTGACGAAGGCCTCGACCTGCTCGTGCAGGTAGCCCGTAACGATGACGAACTCGCGGATGCCTTCCCTGACGAGCGCATCCATCGAGCGTTGCAGCAGGGTTCGTTCCCCGACCTTGAGCAGACACTTCGGCGTGCTGGACGTAAGCGGGCGCAGGCGAGATGCCATGCCTGCGGCAAGAATCACGGCCTTCATCTCTCAGAGACAGCTCTTGATGGTTTCCACTACGGCCTGTACCTGCTCGCGCCGCCCCAGGGTGATGCGCAGGCAGTCCTCCAGACCCTTGTCCGTCATGAACTTGATCTTATAGTCCCGTTCGGCAAGAGCCTTCTGCAGCTTCTCCTTGATGGCAACAGGGTACTTGATGAGGATAAAGTTCGCCACGCTCTTGTAGACCTTGAAGCCCGGCAGGCCTCCCAGCTCCTTCCCGAAGAGCTGACGGTCCCACTCCATCTCCTCCGCTACGCGGCGGTAGTGCTCGTCGCTCTCTAAGGCAGCCAGTGCAACGGCCTCCGAGAAGCGGTTGTAGCCCAGGTACTTGTTGCAATAGCTGAGGAACTGGTCGTGTCCCTTGCCGATGAAGGCAAAGCCGACGCGCAGGCCCGGCAGCCCGTAGAACTTGGAGAGCGTGCGGGAGATAATCAGGTTCCGGTACTTGTTGACCAGCGGCGCGATGTAGTCCACATCGCTGGTGATGAAGGACGCATACGCCTCGTCGATAAGCACCATCGTGTCCGCAGGGATGTTCTCCATGATGCGCCCTATCTCCTCGCTCGTCAGGCTGTTGCCCGTCGGGTTGTTGGGCGATGCCAG
>JAFLUV010000204.1 GCA_022508635.1 Prevotellaceae bacterium | reverse complement strand
GTGAAGAGAAATCAGGCCAATGTTCATGGAAGCACTTTCTATACATACGGATTCTGGACTTCGATGGCTTCTTTCGCGATTTCGCTTATTCTTTTGCTTACAAAATAATATTTTTAGTTTATGGAACGAATCATAGGCCGTACAAATGTATCAACCGGGGCGGAAATTCCTACAGCCTCCCGTCCTAAGCGGGCCGTTAACAACAATTCGGCTGCGATTGTGAAGGACATAGCTTGGCTTTGCCTGAGCCGTTGGTGGTGGTTTGTGCTGGCGCTGGGAATAACTATGGGGTATGCCGTCCTGAAGATAAAGAAGACCACCCCTGTATATTTGCGGACAATATCCATTCTGATTAAGTCGGAGGATAAGACGAGCGAGATATCCGCATTGGCAGATATGGGTCTGACGCAGGTATCGACGAACATAACCAACGAGATTCTATCGCTCAAGTCAGGAACAATTGCCTCTGAGATTGTCCGCCGCCTGAATCTTGATGTGGAATATGTCAAGGAAGGAACATTCCACGAAGAGATACTTTACGGCGTGGATCAGCCGGTAACCGTCTCGTTTGTTGACTTGAATGACGCAGAGTCGGCATCGTTCGATATATATATGGCTGAAAACAAGAAAGCGGTACTGAGCAATTTTGTCCGCAACGGGATTCTTACCGAAGGCAGTATGGCTGTGAAGTTTAACGATACAATCAAGACTCCTGTCGGGCGGATAGTGATAAAGCCTACAGGCACGATTCATGCAGGGCTGAATGATGAGCTGACCGTGCGCAGGAGGAACTTCAACGAAGTCACGGCATCGGTGCAGGGACGTATTGACGCGCAGCTGCGCGACAGGAACTCTTCGATTCTTGATGTCAGTTTCCGCGATGTATCGCCTGTCAGGGCGGAGGATATCTTGAACACTATGGTTGCGGTCTATAACGAAAACTGGGTGAAGGACCGTAACAAGAAAACCATCAACACAAACCAGTTCATCAAGGAGCGTCTGGCACTTATTGAGCAGGAACTTGGAGATGTGGAGCAGGAGATTTCCGACTGGAAATCGCATAACCTTATCTTGGATGTAGGCTCTACGGGAGGTGCTGCCATGGGAGAAGCCTCCGGTGCAGAGCAGGAGCTGCGCGAGTTGGGAAACCAGATTTACATGACACGCTTCGTTCGTAACTATCTCACTGACGGACAGCATGAAAACCAGTTGCTGCCTACGAACTTGGCAATGACGAATCCGAGTATCGGCGTGCAAATCTCGGAATATAATTCTTTGCTGCTGAAACGCAACAACCACTTGGCTAACTCATCGTTGCAGAATCCTTTGGTCATTGACATGGACCAGCAGCTTGCCACCTTGCGCAAGACAATAGTACAGGCGTTGGACTATGAAATGACCGTGTTGCAGGCAAAGCAGGGCAGCATACAGGCAGTACACAGGCAGGCGGTGGCGAAGATTGCTGCCAATCCGCGGCAGTCGTTGGATTTGCTCTCCGTGGAACGTCAGCAGAAGGTGAAGGAACAGCTTTATATGTTCCTGTTGCAGAAGCGCGAGGAAAACGAACTCTCTCAGGCTTTCGCTGCCTATAACTCGCAACAGATAGAAGCACCACATGGCAGCAACGTACCAATAGAACCCGTGCCACAAACCATTCTGCTGACAGCTTTCATTTTAGGGCTGGTTATTCCGGGAGGCATCATCGCCTTGCGCGAAATCATGAACACAAAAGTGCGCGGTCGTAAAGATATTGAGCAGCTAAGTGTTCCCTTTGCCGGAGAAATCCCGCTGGCCAAAGGCAAGAAGAAACTGCTGAAACGGAAAAAGAGCTCTGTCAATGAGATGCCACAAGTGTTGGTCGTCGAAAAAAGTCGTAACATCATGAACGAAGCATTCCGTGTCGTGCGTACCAATGTGGAGTTTATGCTCGGCTATGACGAAACACATCGTATCATCATGCTCACATCAGTGAATCCTGGCAGTGGCAAGACCTTTATTACTGCCAACCTGTCTGCAGCATTAGGCATTAAAAATAAAAAGGTGCTGGCCATAGACCTTGACTTGCGCAAAGGATCATTGTCGGAGTATGTAGGTAATCCGCGTATGGGAGTGTCAAACTATCTGAGCGGTCAAGAGCCAGACTATAAGAAGTTGATAGTTCCACTTGGCACGGTAGACGTACTGCCGT
>JAFLUV010000203.1 GCA_022508635.1 Prevotellaceae bacterium | reverse complement strand
GACATGGCTTTCTTCTTCGATTCGAATATCTGCCACCAAGCAATGTTGATAAAGACTGAACTCTTGCTTCGTCGTCCTTACGATGAGTCCATGAAAATATATGGTGATTGGGACGAATGGATTGAGCTATATATGCAGGGGGCGAAGTTTGAGTATAGAGATGTTATTGTGTGCGATTTCCTGTTTGGTGGCTTAAGTACAGATGAGAGTTCTAAGACATTAAAAAACAAACGCAAGGCAGAAATAGAACTGTTGCATAAGAGATACTATGCTGAACCTTGGCAATCAACGATGGCGCGTGTGGTACCAATCCTTCACGAATACAAGGCTTTGAAGAGCTGGCAGGATGAAGGAGGCATGACCTCGAATGACAGAAAGTTCTTTTCAGAGAAGCGCAAGAAGCATAACAAGATTATACGTGTTCTAATCTATGTTTGCTGCCTGCTGCTTACTGCAAACATAGCAACAATCCTCTATATATTATTATAGGTAATAATGTCGAGAATACCGTCTATAGAAGAATTTACGGGGAAAGTCATCACCAAGGCTGTCTCTCGGGAAACAGAGAGCATCGATGTGTCTATCGTGACAGTCTGCTTCAATCCCCTCAAGGATGGTCGTCGGGAGGTGTTCCGGAAGAATATTGATTCCGTGCAGCAGCAAGAGGATGTACGACTGGAGCATCTTATTATTGATGGAAGTTCCTCCGATGGTACCGTGGAGTGGCTGCAAGGCTATAGCAATATGAGGTACGATATTCGCATCCTAAGCCTACCGGATTCGGGCATATACGAGGCGATGAACAGAGGTATAGCTCTCTCACGGGGCAAGTATGTTATTTTCCTCAATAGCGATGACTTCTTCCATAACCCTCGAGGAATGGCTGCTTCTGTCGCACGGTTGGAAGAGTTTGGCTGTGACTTCTCCTTTGCCCCGGTTCGCTTCGATAGTCCTATATCTCACCGTCACGCGCAGTTGGCACCGCAAAAACGTCTTCATCGTTTTCTGGTCAGCTGGAGCTTTTCCCACCAGTCCATGCTGACCCTTCGCTCCATGCTGGTTCGGGCGGATGGATTCGACACGTCCTATCGTTCGGCTGCAGACTATGATCTCCTTTTGCGTCTAATAGTCCTTGGAGCCAAGGGGTGTTTCGTGCCTTGCACTTTCACGACTTTCCGCTTAGGCGGCTTTTCGGCGGATCATCGCGAGCTTGCCATTGCTGAATGTATCCATAGCTTGCAGGACTTTTATCGTATCTTCTATTCTACGGAGATGACGCATGAGGAGGTGGCATACATTATCAAGCACCGCGTTTATCCTCGCAGATATCTTAACATATATAAGCATTCCCAAAGACTTATTCGAGAGCGATTTATTGGAGTTCCGGGTGGTCTGTTGATTTGGGTTTCCCGATGGTTCAACTACGTAAAGTATTATCTGAAATGTCTGAACTCAAGCATATAGCAGCACTGACGATGGTGCGTAACGATGATTTCTTCCTGCAGAAGTGGGTGGAATACTATGGCAGGGAATTGGGCAGGGAGAACCTCTACATCTACTACGACGGGGAGGATCAGACCATTGCCGATTTCTGTCAAGGCACCAATGCCTTTGTCCACCCTAAGATAGGCTGGGAAGTGGTGGAGGCGGAGAAGGGACGGCTGAAGTTCCTCTCCGAGAAGGCAGCGGAGCTCTTTGCAAGGGGCTATGACCTTGTAATTGGGGTTGATGCCGACGAGTACATCGTGGCTGACCCAAAACTTGGTGTCGGGCTCCGGCAGTACTTGTCAGAACAGAAGGTGGGCATTAGCCTTTCCCCTTTGGGGCTTGACTTCGGGCAGAAGGCGGGTGAGGAGGGCAACCTCTCCCAGAGTATGCCATTCCTCCGGCAGCGCCGCTATGCGCAGATAGGCACACGCTATACAAAGCCGTCCGTCATTGCGCGCCCGTGTCGGTGGGGCAGTGGCTTCCATCGTGTCAAGGGGCACAACTATCATATTGCCAGTGACCTCTATCTCCTCCACTTCGGTTATGCCGACCAAAAGATACTAGAGGAAAGACAGGGCAACCGTGAGCTTGTGGCGCAGGGCAGGGGCAGGCATATTTGCAAGCGCAGCCGTACCATCCGCTATGTCACTGAGAGGAAGGCGCGCGACTTCGACCGTTGGACGCGGTGGGCACGCTTTATACAGACATGGTGCCGTCCGCCATA
>JAFLUV010000202.1 GCA_022508635.1 Prevotellaceae bacterium | reverse complement strand
CCGAGTTAGTGTTCATTGGCGAGGTGTATAATCCTGCCGAATACCGCAACTATCTTGCTGCGGGCTTCGACTATTTGTACGATAAGGTAGGTATGTACGACACGATGTTCCAGATTATCCGTCATGAGCAGTCTACACAAGCCATCACCAGTGCCTGGCAGGCCACGGATGACATCCGCGACCACATGCTCTATTTCCTTGAAAACCACGACGAGTTGCGCATCGGCAGCGACTTCTTTGCTGCTGACGGGCGTAAGGCAGTGCCTGCTTTGGTCGTAAATGCGCTGATGCAGCCGAATCCGTTTATGCTTTATGCCGGACAGGAGTATGGCGAACGTGGCATGGATCAGGAAGGTTTCAGTGGCAAAGACGGACGGACGACAATTTTCGACTATTGGTCGGTAGGAACGCTTGTTCGTGCTGCGCAGCAGCAATTGACACCAGAGGAGCAGCAGTTGGCTGATATCTATCAGAAGGTGCTGAACATTGCTCGCAAGGAAAAGGCTGTTTCCGAGGGACAAACGTATGATTTGATGTATGTAAACGGGTCATATCACCGTCAGTATATGTTCCTTCGCAAGTCGAAGACCAGCCAACTGTTGGTAGTGGCCAACTTTGATGATATGCCTGTTACGCTCGATGTGCAGATTCCTGCCCACGCTTTTGAGTTCCTCGGACTGCGTGAAAAGGCCTATACGGCAACGGATTTGCTGAGTGGGCAGGTATCACCCATGAATCTGAAAGCTGACCAGTCCGTTTCAGTGACGGTGCCAGCTCGATATGCTGTTGTATATAAATTGAAATGATGAACGATATTATTTTGAACGAACATCATAAAGAGGAGTTTCCGCCGGCACATACGGCGGAACACCTCTTGAATCAGACAATGATTCGCTTGTTTGGTTGTGGCCGCAGCTATAATGCCCATGTTGAGCGTAAGAAAAGCAAGATGAGTTTCCATCTGGATCATAAGCCTTCGCGGCAAGAGGAAAAAGAGATTGAACGGCGGATGAACGAACTGATAGCGGAAGACTTGCCTGTAACATTTGAGTTTGTCACTCGCGATGAACTACCAGAAGAAATTGCCACAAACCGTTTGCCTGACGATGTTTCAGACACCATCCGTTTAGTGCGTATCGGTGATTACGATGTCTGTCCGTGCATAGGCAAACACGTCCGTTCAACCAGTCAGATAGGTCGTTTCGAAATGCTCGGCACGAATTGGGACGAGGCTGAACACGCTTTCCGAGTGCGGTTCAAAATTGTCTAAAGTTGTATTTTGCTATTAATACTCTACCTTCATGAAGACAGGGTAGTGGTCTGAATAGCTCAAATCTTGTTTGTAATAGGTCAGTCCCTCTAACGATTCGTCGTGGAAAATGTAGTCGATGCGTACGCTCTTTTTTCCACGGAACGTGTACATCCAACCACTTCCGCACTCCTTAAATCCGTCTATGAGGTCGTTGCCTAACATGGTGTTGTAGACGTATGAGTAAGGAACATCATTGAAGTCGCCGCATATAACTAACGACCGGTCATCGTCTTTGTTCTTCTGCAACTCATTTTTAATGGTAATAGCTTGTCCAGCACGAACCATCATACCCATAGTGTAGTTGCCGTAAATGGATTGCAGCAGGCGGTTACTCTCTATGTCTGCACCCTGCATCTGCAATTTGGCGGCATTGCGAAGCGTACGGTTAAAGCCTGTTGTTTCTAAATGGACGTTGACGAAACGGAACAACTGGCCATTAACATTGATATCTGCCCACATGGCACTGTTGTTGGTTTCTTCAAAATCGATGGTTTTACTGTCAGATATAGGATGACGACTGTAAATGACCATATCATCCTTTCCTTTAGCCATATACTGGAAGTAGTCCTTGTAGCTCTCACTGTTTTTCTTGTCGCCGCTGACGTCGTTGTACTCCTGTAAGCAGAGTACATCCACATTCTGTTTCTTCATTTGTGCCAGAATGTCTTGCGCAATAAATCCTGTGGTCTCGTTGTTAAAACGTGCCACGTTGTAAGTTGCAATCATCAGGCCACTCTTGTTCTTGTCTTGATCATTGTGCGAGCGGAACTGGTAAATTGTACCACAATAAGGTATGCAGCATAGTACGGTAACGAAAGGTATGGCTGCCCAGTGCCAGCGCCGACGTATCAGCCAATAGGCCAGCATGACGAGGTCAGCAATAATCAGAAGCGGCAGAACATATACCAACAT
>JAFLUV010000201.1 GCA_022508635.1 Prevotellaceae bacterium | reverse complement strand
TCGTGCTTGCCACAAAATTCGGGCTGAGATTCGATTATGATAGTAGCAAAGTGCATTTCCCGCTGATTCCCTATTCTTCGCCTACCTCCATTCGTCACTCGGTGGAAGGGTCACTCAAACGACTGCACACAGACCACATCGACCTTTACTATCAACACCGCATAGACAGCAATGTAGCTCCAGAGAGTGTAGCGGAAGTTATGGCAGAGTTAATAAAGGAGGGAAAGATTCTGCACTGGGGAGTTTCAGAAGCAAATGAGGAGTATATCCGTCGTGCCCACGCAGTTTGCCCGATTACTGCAATAGAGAATCGCTATTCAATGATGGCACGCTGGCATGAGAGTCTTTTTCCCGTACTTGAAGAACTTGGTATCGGCTTCGTTGCTTTCTCGCCACTTGCAAACGGCTTTCTTACGGACACAGTGGCAAAAGGCACAAGTTTTGATGCAAAAACAGATTACCGGGCTGTCATGCCACAGTTTCGTAACTATGATGCCAATTCCAACCTGCTTGATCTTCTCCGTCACTTTGCTAAGGTTAAGGTCGCAAAACCAGCACAAATAGCTTTATCATGGATGCTTCATAAGCGTCCGTATATAGTTCCTATACCAGGTTCCCGCAAACTTTCACGTCTATGCGAGAACGCTGACAGTACAGAAATACATCTAACAGATGAGGAATTTGCAGAGATAGACAATGCCATTCGCAGCATCTCTATGTCAGAAGTGTTCGGTGGATCAAAAATAACAAAATAAGAAAAGGAATTTCAAAACAAAAAACAAATCAATGAACATAAATATGAGTAAAAAGAACATTTTTGGAATTATGCTGACTTTTCTGTCGGCTATGACGGCTTGTGCTGGTAATCCAGCAGAAGTACAAACCAATGAACCGACCAATGACGGCACAGGAGCCGTGGTATATTTTACAAAAGAAATTACGCCTGAATCATTGGTGAGAATCTACGAAGCATTGGGCATCGAGGCGAAAGGACGAGTTGCGGTGAAAATTTCAACGGGCGAGTCAAGCCGTTCTAACCACCTGCGTCCTGAACTTATCAAGGACTTGGTGCAAAAGGTTAATGGTACGCTGGTGGAGTGCAACACCGCCTACGGTGGCAACCGAGCCAGCACGGCACGACACAAGCAGGCCATCGCCGAGCGTGGATACAATGAAATAGCCGAGGTGGACATCATGGATGAAGAGGGTACGATGGAGATACCTGTGGAAGACACGAAATGGATAAAGCATGACATCGTAGGCTCGCATCTGGCAAACTATGACTTTATGATTAACCTTGCCCACTTCAAGGGTCATGCCATGGGTGGTTTCGGAGGTGTCTTGAAGAATGCGAGCATAGGCGTTGCATCCTCGTCAGGCAAGAGCTATATCCACACGGCAGGTCGCTCGCTGACAGGTTTCAGTAACAGCAACCAAGACTCGTTCCTTGAGTCAATGGCAGCTGCCGCACAAGCCGTACACAACTATTTCAAACAAGGGAACAAGGATATTGTGTATATCAATGTGATGAACAACATATCCATAGACTGCGATTGCGACGGCTCCCCGGCTACTCCAGAACTGAAAGACATGGGCATATTGGCTTCGACAGATCCAGTGGCACTCGACAAGGCTTGTCTCGACCTCGTATTCAACCATGAGTCCACGGCAGGCGACGATGCCAGCGCACTTGTTCGCCGGATAGAGAACCTACACGGCACACACACAGTGGAGTATGCTGAGCAACTTGGTTTGGGTACTCGCCACTATACGCTCATTGACATTGACGCTGCCAGTAGTATTGACGAGACACACACCGATAATGCAAACCGCTACAATGTTTTTTCACTTGACGGTAAGAAAGTGCTGGCAAACGCCAAAAGCCTTGAACAACTTTCCAAAGGTGTTTATATCGTAAATGGGAAAAAAGAGGTTATAGACAAATGAACAGATTTCTAATCTCTTTGGTACTTTTAAGCATGGGGGTACAGGCATTCGCCCAGGCTGATTCGCTTTCTTTGCAAGAAGTAGTCGTAACAGGCACACGCAATGCTGTGGACGTGCGGTATCTGCCCATGACTGTGACGGTCATAGGACGTGAAAAATTGACAGAACAGTACCAGCCTTCGGTACTGCCGACTGTGATGCAGCAAGTGCCGTCGTTGTTTGTTACCGGTCGCTCCATGATGGGCTACGGTGTGAGCAACGGTGCGGCTGGCGGCATCAACCT
>JAFLUV010000200.1 GCA_022508635.1 Prevotellaceae bacterium | reverse complement strand
GAGCAATTGACTCTTAATCAATGGGTCCAGGGTTCGAGCCCCTGAGGGCGTACAAGGTAGAAAGGATGGGCTGGATGACAGTTCATCCTTTTTTCAGTCCCCTTGGCCTTCTGTCGTGGTGACAGAATCTTTGGGGCAGCGTGCTAAATGATAAACCCCATCTTCCCCTTGAAAGGGGCGGAAGTTAAATATATAATAATAATGTATAGAACAAAGACATGCGGCGAGCTTCGACTTGCCAACATTGGAGAGACAGTTACTCTGGCAGGCTGGGTGCAGAGCGTTCATAATCTGGGTGCACTGACATTTGTTGACCTGCGTGACCGTTATGGCATCACACAGTTGGCCTTCAACGAGGATGCTCCCGAGATGCTTCGCCAGAAAGCAGGGCGTTTGGGACGCGAGTTTGTGGTACAGGCTACGGGCGTGGTGGCAGAACGTTATTCAAAGAACAAGAACTTGCCGACGGGAGACATTGAGATCCTTGTCGGCGAGCTTAGCATATTGAACGAAAGCCTTACGCCTCCCTTCACCATTGAAGAGGAGAGCGACGGTGGCGATGACCTTCGCATGAAGTACCGATATCTGGACCTGCGTCGCCCAAATGTGCGCAAGAATTTGGAACTGCGCCATAAGTTTTCCTTTGAGGTGCGTCGCTATCTGGATCAGCAGGGATTCCTTGAGATAGAGACCCCTGTGCTGGTAAACAGCACGCCGGAGGGTGCCCGAGACTTCGTGGTTCCCAGTCGTATGAATCCTGGCATGTTCTATGCGTTGCCGCAAAGCCCTCAGACCCTGAAACAGCTGTTGATGGTCTCTGGCATGGATCGTTACTTCCAAATCGTGAAATGTTTCCGCGACGAGGATTTGCGTGCCGACCGTCAGCCGGAGTTTACGCAGATTGACTGCGAGATGTCGTTTGTGGAGCAGGAGGACATCCTGCAAATGTTCGAAGGCATGAGCCGTCATCTCTTTAAGGTATTGAAAGGTATAGATCTTCCTGAACTGCCACGCATGACGTGGGCAGATGCCATGAAATACTATGGCAGTGACAAACCCGATACTCGTTTTGGCATGACGTTCGTGGAATTGAAGAACACGCAGACGGACAATGCATCGCGTGAAATAGTGGAGTGCATCTTCCCTGCCGGCTTCCAAGTGTTTGACGAAGCTGCCTACATCGGTGCTATCTGCTGCGAGGGACAGGGCGTTTATACTCGCAAGCAGCTTGACCAGCTGACCGACTTCGTGAAGCGTCCGCAGGTAGGTGCTAAGGGGCTTGTCTATGCCCGCGTCCAGGAAGACGGCAGCGTGAAGAGTTCTGTAGACAAGTTCTATGCGCCCGAGGCGCTTGAGGTACTTCGCGAGAAGATGAATGCCAAGGCTGGTGACCTCATCCTCATCCTTTGTGGTGCTGATGCAATGAAGGTTCGCAAGCAGCTCAGCGAGCTCCGTCTGGAGATGGGCAACCGTATGGGATTGCGTGACAAGAGTAAGTATTCGTGTCTTTGGGTCGTAGACTTCCCGATGTACGAGTGGAGCGATGAGGAACAGCGCCTTATGGCCATGCACCATCCGTTCACATCACCTAAGCCCGAGGATATTCCTTTGCTCGATACCGACCCTGCCAGTGTCCGTGCTAATGCCTATGACATGGTGGTGAATGGTGTTGAGGTCGGTGGTGGCAGTATCCGTATTCACGATGCAAAGTTGCAGCAGAAGATATTCGAGATACTTGGTTTCACGCCCGAAGAGGCTCAGCAGAAGTTTGGTTTCCTGATGAATGCCTTTAAGTATGGTGCACCCCCACATGGTGGTCTCGCCTATGGCTTGGATCGCTTTGTCAGCCTTTTTGCAGAGCTCGACAGTATTCGTGACTGCATCGCCTTCCCGAAAAACAACAGTGGACGTGATGTCATGCTGGATGCACCCGGTCCTATTGATGCACCTCAGCTCGATGAATTGCATATCACGGTGAAGGAGGGATAAAGTGACCATAATTTTTCCTCAAGATCCAAGATCCTTGACTTCCGGGCATAAATGTTGTATCTTTGCATTTGAAACGGAATGACCGTTTTTTGCACAGACTAATGTGTCCGTTTCGTTTCCCGCCCCTCAAACGCATATTCGCCGCCTGTCGAACAATCGTTTGACGGGCGGTGTTTATTTTTTGACGAACGGATCCTAATATGGGGCAGGTTGGACAAAAAGTAGGCTGGAAGGTGCTGTAACTCTCTGATATTAGGCCTAAATTGTTGTCATGAAAATAGCCTCCCATTTTCACTCGAGTC
>JAFLUV010000020.1 GCA_022508635.1 Prevotellaceae bacterium | reverse complement strand
GGCAGGATGCCCTGCAAGAGATATTCAGCAACGGAAATCAGGAAGAACAACTCAAAGAATTATTCAACGAACAATGAAACATTTACTCATAGCACTGATGCTCATCGGCATCACCCTGCCCCTCCAGGCCCAGAACGGCCTCCATATCAACGACATCTTTGAGGGCAACATCGTCCCCAAACAGGAAATACAACAAAAAAGTCTCATGAAGGGGAACATACTCGTCCCCTACAAGCTGAAGGTGCTGCACACCGTCAAGTTCATGGCCGACAGCTTGCTTCAAGAAAAAGCGGAGGCTCTCTTCACCAAGGATATGAAGGAATGCCTCTCTGACGATAACGACAATCTGGAACTCGAAAACCGGGACGGATACCTGTACTATGCCATCGTGCAGCTGACCAATACCCGGAAAGGCATGCACCGGTATATCTGTTACCAGTGCCGCAAGAATGCAGACGGCTACAGCCTCGCTCTGGCCTACATGGAAGGCTGGGCAACGCTTACTGAATTGAGACGGATGTTCAAGAAGAAATAACAACAATAACAACAAGCACTATGAAAAAGTATTTTACGGCCATGCTTCTGGCTATGCTGGCACTGACAGACGTTCAGGCAGCAAACAACGATTACGACGAGAATCCCGGCGGTTGGAACTTTGAGCTGCCCATGCTCGAAGTCAAGAGCGCACACAAGAACAAAGTAACGGTGAAGGGCAGGCCCAACAGCTTCCTCTCCTTCGGCTTCATCACGGGCGTCAGTCAGGCACGGGACGTCAGCATAGACATGGGACAGTCCTACGAGATTGAGTGGGGCAACGTCATCGCCACAAGGGCAAGAATCGGCCGGAAGGACTTCCTGCGCATAGGACTGGGCTTCGACTGGAGGAACTACCGGGTGACGGGCTTCAAGCGCTTTGCCAAGGACGAGCAGGGCATCATCACCATGCAGGACTACCCCGAAGGCACGGAGCCAAAGTTCAGCCGCATCCACACCTTCAGCCTGTCCGTCCCGCTGAAATATTACCATTATTTCAACAGGAAGGTCTACTTTGCCCTCGGCCCCGAACTGTATTTCACTCCATACGGCTCGCTGAAGACCCGCTACTACGAGGACGGCCTGAAGCGAAAACTGAAGAGCGGCAACGTGCACCAGAATCGTTTCTCGGTCGGTGTCGGGGCGGAAATCAACATCCACCACATCGGCATCTACTACAAGTACAATCCCTTCAACGTGCTGCAAAGTGACTACGGCCCGAAGTTCAGCAGCATGACCGTCGGCCTGAAGCTGGCACTATAGGCCGGCCGCCGTATCCCCCTCGCTGAACTTATCAAAAAGGGTACATAGAATACCATACTTTAGAGATAAGCGTGCATCCGAAAAAGAAGTAATCTTTTTCGTAAGACTGCCTTGTGCCTAATCTTGTTGTCGTAATTATAATTAGAAACAAAATATAGAAAATGAATCATAGATATTTATTATTGTTCATCGTTTTTTTATCCTTACATATATGTAGCTACGGCGAAAACGAATCGAAGTTTAACGTATATACAGGAGTTGTCGATGCTGTTAGCGGAGCCGGTTTATCCGACGTCTCTTTTGAACTTTACCTGAACGACACTATAAAAATACCCATAGAGGCTGCTCCCGAGAGAGGGGACGACGGTTCAAACGGATATTCCATCAGATTTTCCGGGCCGAACGGGAAATATACCTTGTGGGCCGACAAGGAGGGTTACGTCAGCCTGTCCAGGCAGTTTGAGAAAAAGAGCGCACGAATGGGCATGTTGTCTATCGGTTTTTTCCAAATGCAAAGGGAGATGCACAAGAAGCTCGACGAAGTGACGGTGGCGGGGACGCGCGTGAAGATGGTGATGCGCGGAGACACTATCGTCTATGACGCTGCGGCGTTCGACCTTGCCGAAGGGTCCATGCTCGACGCGCTTGTGAGCCAGCTGCCCGGGGCGGAACTGAAGGACGGCGTAATCTCCGTCAACGGAAAGCCCGTGAGCAGCCTGCTGGTCAACGGCGAGGACTTCTTTTCCGGCAATCCGACAATCGCCTTGCAAAACCTGCCGGCCTACACGGTGAAGAGCATCAAGGTCTATGACCGCGAGGCACGCGACGCCTACCTCTACGGCGGGAAGCGCCCCGGAGACTCCGAGGACATCGTGATGGACGTGCAGCTGAAGAAGCAGTATTCGTTCGGATGGCTCGGCAACGCGGACGGCGGCTACGGCCTCGACGACCGCTACGCGGGCAAAGCATTTGCGCTGGGCTTCGCCGACGGGCTGCGGATTTCCGTATACGGCAACTTCAACAACACGAAAGACATGCAGTCGGCAGGCACGAGCGGCCAGTGGGGCGGCGGATGGGCACAGGACGGCGAACTGGATCTGAAGATGGGCGGTGCGGACTATCTGTGGAAGAAGCGCGACTTCACCTTGGCGGGCAACGTCTCACTCACGGGCGAGAAGGCCGACGTGCAGACGCGGCGGAGCACCGTATCGTTCTTCGACAGTGGAGACTTGTACGGCCGCTATGCCTCCGCGAACAAGGACGACAAGTTCCACCTGATTTCCTCCCACCGCTGGTCGTGGAAGGGCAAGCAGGCCTACATCGAGTTCACGCCCTCGGTAGACTACCTGAAGAACGACTACACACGGACGTCGCGCGAAGCAACGTTCACGCTCCCGGTGACGGAGCAATACCGCGGCGAGGCGCTCGACTCGCTGTTCGGCGGCAGTGCGTCCGCATTCAACACCTACCTGCTGAACCGCAACGGGAGCGAGAGCTACGGAAAGTCCGACTGGGTCATCGCGAGGGAAAAACTCCAGGCCACCGTTTCCCGGCCCGGTCTGCGGGATAACCTGAAGGTGCACGCCGACGGTGAATGGCGGCGGGACAAGAACACGTCCAACACGGTTTACCTTCAGGCCGGCCAGTCCGCTGCGGCCCGGACCGCACAATACCATCCGCAGTCTTCCACCCGATGGAACGTCGACGCCGGTGCGGCATACGAGTGGTGGTATTTCCCTTATAGAGAAGAAAAAGAGAAATGCACGATTGTGGTGCCGAAATTCGACTACCGCCATTCCTCGCTTGACCGTGAGAACATACTGCGGCAGCTTCGGGAACAGCAGTCCGACGCCCTGGCAAGCCCGTCGGCCTACGACTTCGGCCGGCTGCCCCTCGACCTGAACAATACGTTCAATTCCGAACTCTCCCAAGACTATTATATCCCAAGCATTGAAATAGAGCAGGCGTTTTATCCCAACGAGACCGACGAGATTGAAATCATTGCATCGGTGTCGGACAATATTGTCCGCGAGCAGCTGAACTATAGTAAGGCGTCGCTCGATACGGTCATCAACCGAAGCGCCCAGCTGATAGTTCCGAAACTGAACCTCGGCTTTCAAAGGCAGACCGGGGTCGGGACGACAAAGATTGAGGCCCGATACAGCTTCTCGCAGTCCCTGCCCAGCATCACCTATCAACTGAACACCGTGAACGACGCCAGCCCGACGGACATCTACGTCAACAATCCCAGTCTCCGCAAGTCGGCCTCCCATACCGCCAAACTGGAGGGCAGCCACTTCCGGAGCCAGACCCGGCGCTCCGTCAATGCGCAGGTGAACTACAACCGGACGGATCATTCCGTGGCCCAGGCACGCTACTACGACCGCAGCACGGGCGTGAACACGTGGCGGCCGGAGAACGTGGACGGGAACTGGAGCCTGAACGGCAACGTCGGCTATACGGTGCCCTTTGGCCGGTCGGACGCTTTCCAGTTTACCGGAAAGACCTCCGCAGGCCACGTCAACTCCGCGGACTATGCCTCCGAGACGGAAATGCTGACGAAGAGCGTGGTGCGCAACCTGTCCGTCGGCCAGCAGGCCGGCTTCAGCTACCGGGCAGGCAAGAAGACATACGGCGTCAGCGGCGGCGCCTCGTGGCTTCGTGCGCGCTCTGCCCTCGGTCTTTTCGAGACTATCCATGCGCTGAACTATAATGCGCGTGCCAACTGCGTGCTGAACTTCAACTACGGCTGGCAGATAGCCACCGACCTGAATCTCTATTGCCGCCGCGGCTATAGCGACAACACGCTCAATACGACGGACTGGATATGGAACGCGTCCGTCTCCAAGACTTTCCTCAAGAACAAACTCGCCGTAAAGGCGGAAGGTGTGGATATACTGGGTCAGGTAAGTCAGGTGCGCAACGCCATCAACGCCCAGGGACGCACGGAGACGTGGGTCAACTCCATGCCTCGATATGCCATACTTCACCTCATTTATCGCTTCCAAGTCCTTCCATCCCCTCAATGACACCGCCGTAACTGTAATTTAACGTGAGTTCGACGAATTTCTCGTGAAATGGGTACACCCGAGTGTCTTTTTCCTTTCACTCGGGTGGATGTTTAAGATCACTCGGGTGAATTACCCTGTTCACTCGAGTGAAATCATCATTTGACTCGAGTGAATCGATGATTTGACTCGAGTGAAAATGGGAGGGTATTTTCATGACAACAATTTATTGAATAACCCATGCTGTTGGGAATGCAGTTCCAGCACGCTTGATAGAACGTCGTATATGCTTGATTTATGCTAGCGATTATATATTATTTCCTTTTTGGGATATTGTTGAGTTAACAACGTCAGTCATTACTAATCCTGCCAGCATAAAGCCGAAAATGGCGGTGATATGAGCCAATGTGCCATTTATCTGTGCTTTGGATGAACACCATTCATGATTTACCAAAACAGGGTCTCCAGGTCCTTCCTTTGCCTTTGGACATAAACATTGTCCTGTTCCACAGGTTGCATTCTGTCCTTTGTTCGGAAGTAATTCGTCAGAGAATACACACTGGAATTTCCGTTTTGGGAACACTTTTAGTCGTTTGAAGCGATTGCGCAGAGCACGTGCCAGAGGGTCGCCTGTTACTTTCCAAAACTCTGCCACATGGATACGTGTGGGATCCATCTTCAGTGCAGCTCCCATTGAGGAGAACAATCGCGCACGTGTCTTGCAAGCCAGCTCGATGAGCAAGGCTTTATCAGAAAGAGAGTCAATGGCATCTATAATATAGTCATAGCTATCGAGGTTAAACTCCTCTGCAGTTTCTTTTGTAAATATACGCTGCATGGCCATTATATCTGCTTGAGGGTTGATACTCAGCAGTCGTTCTCGCAAAGCATCCACCTTCACTTGTCCTATGGTTCGCATGGTAGCCATCAGTTGGCGGTTGACATTTGTTATGCAGACGCGGTCGGAATCGACAATCGTCAGCTGTCGTATACCAGAACGAATAAGGCTCTCCGCACACCATGAACCAACGCCACCGACACCAAAGATAATAACCTTCTTATCGGAGAGTTCTGTCATCGCTTCCTCTCCTATAAGTAGTTCTGTCCGGCGAAATATTGCTCCTTCTATGCCCTTATCTTTCTGCAGACGATCAATCTTTTTGTTTATGATTCTATTGTTTTCTTTCTCGTCCGCTTGTCGGACAGCAGTTCCTTTATTCATCTTGAACTTTCTTTATCATAGCATTGCGTCGCATCTTCCCTGAAAGAAGGAATGACACGACGCACTGTATTCAAATGGGTAAGCCTATCTTCTCTGGCGGCGAGCACTAACTCGAGGAGCGGTATTGGTAGTTGGCTCACTCTTTTCTTTCTTTTCCTTATCTTGGGTTGCTATGCTTGTTCCGTTGGACTTACTCTTGCTGCTCAAAAAGAGACCCTTGGAGGATTTTCTCTCTTCAGTCATCATTTGGGCATCGAGGCTGTCCTTCTTTGTCGTGTCGGATAGGAAACCATTGCCCCATATGTTCTTCTCAAAGTCACCAATCTGCTTCTCGATGCGTGTTTGTTCTGCTACCATGTCGCTGTCAGTGAGGCAATAGTTGGCAAGCACCTTGCCCTGCATATTGCTCGTCTTGTAGATTTTACCTTCATAGCGGTTCATGGCAAAATAATCGGCTGCCGTCATGTTAGTGACATTGTTCAGGTTACTTGCCATCATGGGCAATTTAGCAAGCCATGGAGCTACGTCGTCGTATCTAATCCAGAAGAGGGGATAGGGTGTTGCATCGGTACTGAACTCGTCAGCTCCACGCATGAGAATGGGGCAGAGTGCTGTCACTTTGGTCGTAAAAGTGCCGGTACGCTGATCCATGTAGATACTCTCCTTGAGGTAATAGCGTGTGGCTTCAGCACTTGGTACGTCGCTGTCGGCAACAATAAGTTTGCCGTCGTTTTCTTCGTAGTAAATGCCGTAGCGTTCTAGCATGTCCTTTACAGTGAGTTTATCTTTTTCTTCAAATGATTCGTTGCCATCAGGCTTATAGGTATAAGCATTGACGCGACCGGTGAGGATAAGGCGGAACAGATAGGTAAATAGGTTTACCTGTCTTCCCATCGGCTCCACGGGATAGTACATCGGTGCGTTCTTATCCTCTTTCAAGTCAAGCTGGCGATAGATATCGCGTTTCCAAACTACGTCATCAGGCATGGTGGCTGCAGTGGGAAACATGAGCGATGCGCGGTCAGTGGTAACCTGCTCTGTTTTTTCAGGTGTAGTAACACGACGCTTTGCCGGCTGAGCTTGTGCAGCAATTGCCACGACGAGCGTGACCATTACGAAAGAAAGTATGCGCTTCATATTACATTTGTTTCGTTGTTCCATATATTATGTTATTGAGGAAATGCATGCTATCATGCTATGTCTTATTTGATAATGATTTCCATGGCACCGTCCAGCGTACGCTCTATGCCATCAGGACCCGTGGCGTGTATCTGGGAGATATAGAATCGTTTGTTGCGTGCCAAACCGCGCATCAGTGACTTTTGTTGGTCGGAGAAATTTGCACCGTTACTCTTGTAGGGAATGGCATTGCCCATTGCATCGTAGAAAACCGTCTCAAAGCTGTTGACACGGAAAACGATGTTAAGTAATCCGTCGTCAATGGCGGCTCCAATACCTTCGGTTGCCATAAGTACCTGTTTCGAGAGGCTTCCGCCTTTGAATCGGTTCTCGTCGCCAGCTTCACCGGCATATGCGATATATGCTGTCGGGTCAGGCAACTTGCGTATGCGGAAGGTGAATTTGCCCATCTCTTGCATCCGTCCCTCGTTCTCTGCAGAAACGGTGACGACTGCCTCGCCGCCAGGTGTCGTGGGCCGTGCATTATATTTGCCCTCGCCTTTCTGCTCAAAAGTGCCGCCTGTCATGCTTACGCGCAACTTACTATTAGGAATGCCAGGTACAGAGATACTCATTGGGTTGTCATAGCCTGCATAGAGCACATTCATGATGTCTGCGCTGACAGTTGCACTGGGAGCCACAACACTATATTTTTGAGAAAAATCACGACGAACCGTTTCTCCTGAGCCATTCAACATTTCGATATAACCGCTGAACGTGAAATCACCGGTCTTGCTACATATAGTCTCGTAATAGCCCTTGTCGCTCTGTATCTGTTTACCGCCAATATAGATGGTTGGGCGACGTGTAGTATCGACGGCAGCCATGATGATTTGTGCACTAAAGCGTCCACCCTGCACAACCGTCTGGGTATTGGGGATAACATATGCGTTAAGCTGGTTTACTCGGATATCCTTGACATCGACATTGCTAATAAGGTTATGCAACACTTCACCCTCTGCATAGCGCACATCGTTCTGAAGCTTCGTGAGTAGCGTTACGGCAGCAGCCGTAGGCATGTTTTCAAAGGCATATTCTTGCCAATTTTTTCCCAACACTTTAGCCTGAGCTGGCACCTCGGTGTCAAGGTTACTGATGATGATTTCCTTTTTCTCTTTGTCTGTCACCATCTGTACGATGCGGTCGCGATAGCGATTGATAGCTTTGTAGAGCTCTTCGCCGCGTCCTGTGCCGGGAGCAAGCATCACCTGTGTGCTCGCTTCAAGATCTTCGCGGTTGTGTATATTGTTGACATCGGCATCCTTTCCGTCACTCTTACGGACAATGGTAACCTTGAGCTCCTCTGCCAGATTGTAAAGTGAGTCGCTCATGCTACGCACGTATTGTGCCTTGTCGTACCATTCTTTTACCTTTGCCGGATTGTCTTTCATTTGCTGGTCAAAGGTGTTGTAAATGCCTTTGTTGACCTTGGAGGCATTTTCGGCACTTTTCTTTAGTCCGTCTGCCACGAGGGAGAAACCGTTGAGCACGTCACTTGATACATTGAGGGCGAGCATTGCCATCAGTACGACGTACATCAGGTTGATCATCTTCTGACGTGGAGAAATCCTTTTTTTCTTTATGGGCATTGCTTTGATGTCTGAATGTTCTGAAAAGTCTATGTGGAATCAGAAAGTCTTTGCTTGTGTCCTGCGACTTTTACTGCTCGTTTTGTGTACCTGCTGCACCGCCCATGTTGATAGTGAGAGCGCCTATCATGCGTGCATAGACGTTGTTAAGCTCTTCTATCTGGTGAGCCATGCGACGTGTCTGCTCATCAATCTGTTCTATGGTGCCTACCTGCTTGCTGATGTTGCGTAGCTGTAACTCGTAAACGGTAGCAATGCCTGTGAGAGAGCGATTGAGGTTCTCCATTTCCTCGCTGTCTGTGGTCATACGCTCAGCCTGCTTCCTGACACGTGTCAGCACATCGGTAAGTTCGGTGAGTTCTTCAGTATAATTCTTGATTGCCTCTTCGATGGCAGTGGGATCTGTGGCCTTGACCTGATTAGGATCTATGGCTACGCCTCCGTTCTGTATCTGTTCCAATGCGAGTTGTGCCTGTGCTGCGGCTTGACCTGCTGCAGCGAGGTTGGCTGCTGCCGCGCTCAGACCTGTGCCAGCTGCAAGCGCATCGGGGTCTATGTTTCCTGCGGGTGCGGTTATACTGCTGCCTACGGTGCTTGTTCCACCTCCAATGACTATGGAACCTTCCGGCATCTCAGCTCTTTCTGGCATTGGCGAACCGCCTGCCACCATGATGGGCTGTCCGGCAAGAGCCGTTCCTTCCCCCTCGGTACGGGGTATTTTTTCGTAGGTTTTCTCAAAACCAGAGATGAAGAATACGAACACCTCCGTACCCATGCCAATGAAGAGCATTGTGTTGGCACCAGGGATGTGTGTCAGTTTGAAGAGTGTACCAAGTATGACTACTGCTGCGCCCCAGCTGTAGGCATAGTTCATGAAAACTTGTCCGGATGGGGAGTCCATCCATTTCTGCACTTTGGCTATAGGATTCATTGCTTAATGATATTATCGGTGAGTGTTTATTTAATGAATTGTTAGCGACGTACTTTGCGTGCGCTTAGTGCCTGTCCAGTAGAAGATCCTTTCGTACTTTTGCTACTACTCTTGGACGAACTTCCAGATGCTCTGTTTACGCCAGCCTTGTCGTTGATCATTGTACGTACACAGCGGAAACCGATGAAGCTTCGGGGCTGGTTCTGGTATTCGTATGCACGCCATGCACTGCGTATCATGCTTTCGGGATCCTTCCACGATCCGCCGCGGACGGACTTCTTCTTTAGGCGATAGGGGTCTTCCAGAGCCGCGTTATAAGAGAGTTCTGGGTTCATGTCTGCCATGCTTTCCACGCCTGCTTCAGTATAGACGGTACTGGTCCACTCTGCCACATTGCCTGCCATGTCATAGAGACCATTGCTGTTGGCGCTAAAAATGCCACACTTGCTGGTGATGAGCGATCCATCCTGTGTGTAATTGCCTCGGTCAGGCTTGAAGTTGGCATAGTAGCATCCTTTGTCGCTCTTGACTTCAAGGCTTTCCCAAGGGAAAGGATTCCCTTCTTTGCCGCGTGCAGCGAACTCCCATTCCACTTCGGTTGGTAGGCGGTAGCGCTGTATTTGCCGTGCATATCCGCCCAGACCTTTCATTAGAAAGTTTGTGCGCCATGCGCAGAAGGCGTTTGCCTGCTCCCATGTTACGCCTACTACAGGGTAATCATCAAAGGCAGGATTGGAGAAATAGAGCTTCATGTAGCGTTCGTTGTTGGCGTTCTGAAAGTCGTTGACCCAGCAGGTGGTGTCTGGATAGATGTTGACGATGTAGGTATTAAGGAAGTCCCATGGTCCGGAGAGAGGGCGCGTGATGGTCTGGCGCTGGATGTGTCCGTCGTCATCAATCCATGCGGTGTCCTTGCTGATGATGACCTCTTCGTTCGAAATAGCATGATCTGTATTGAGGTCACGCTCTTCGGGGTTGAGGCGATATTTGCGTTGTGCTGCAGCTACATAGTCGTAGATTTCGTACCGATAGTTCATTTGGCTTGCGTCAAGCATCTTTGTTCCGTCAATGGGGTGGATAGTGTAGACGCTTTGTATGGCACGGTCTTCGTCCTCGTTAGCTTTGCGCCAGGGTATGCTCTTACTCCAGTCGAGGTGAGGCGTGATGGGATTGCCCTCTTTGTCCTCTTCTATTTTGTATGTCTCGTCACCACCATAGGCTGGGTCGGCCAGGCGTTCGCGGATGATGCTATCGCGTACCCAATTAACGAATTGGCGGTACTTGGCGTTGCTCACCTCATGCTGGTCCATCCAGAAACCGTCCACACTGATGTCGCGTATGGGGAACTCTGTACCCCAGAGCGTATCATTCTTCTCGAGACCAATTTTAAGGGAGCCTTTGTGTACAGGCACCATGCCGAAAGGAGTGGGTTCAGAAACGGAGGTGCCTCTGACGCCAGTCAGTTCGCCTCCTACGGCGTTAGCCGATGAGTTGGAACCGAGGCATGAGCCAAGAGCCAAGCAGCAGATGGCTGCAACCACTAAAAGCAGACTTCTTGTCTTCATATTAATTATTATATATGTATTCCTTAATTTTTCCTTAATTCCTTAATTTGCCCGGAAATCCGGGAAGTTCGAATAATTCTATCCTTTTTGTCATAGTATCCGGACAGCTTTGTGGAGGTTCTTCCCCTTTTTGAAGACATCCAGGTCATGCTGGTATCCGATGACGATTTCGTGTGTTCCGTTAAGAGCTCCTATACCGCCTGTATAGACTTCGTAGGAGTATCCGATGTTAATACCATGGAAGTCAAACCCGAGCAAAAGGCCGACGCTAATGGTTGGGCTGTACATGAGACCTCCATAGAGTTTATGCTTTTCACCATCGTAGAGCAGACGTGCGTCAATGTCGCCTCGCCAGTTCTGCAAATCGGAGCGTAGCATGGCATCCATGGCTATTTTGTAGCGAGGATGTCGGAGTGCGAGGTTGTAGCCTCCCTGCAATATGAATGTCGGATCAATGCTTACCTCGTGTGTCTTGTCATCTCCCAACTTAGTCGTCGGGCCGAGCACGTGAATGGCACTGGCACCCGCGTACCAAAGCTTCTTGTATGTGTATCGCAGGCCGACATCCAAATCGAAGGAATTGCCTTTCACGTCGCTTGTGGCGAAAGCTGGGTCTCCAGGTTCTGCCAAGTCTATCTTCGATCCGTTGAAGCCGATCATTAAGAGTGCCGGACGCACGCCGATGCTTGCACGACCTCCCCAAAGCTTGTGGTGATAGGCATATTGGAGCTGTATCTTTTTGTTGGAGAAGGCGCCAATGGCATCGTTTGTGAAAGCCATGCCTACACCGTGTTTAGGTCCGATGAAAAAGAGCGGCATATCGGCATTGATGAGCATTGTACTGGGGGCACCCTCAAATCCCAGCATCTGAAGACTATAAACACCCTGTACATTCAACTTGCTGTCCAGTCCCGCCGCTGCGGGATTATGGAAGGATTGCAGTGCCCAGATATTGGTAAACGCTGCATCGAATTGTGCCCTTGTCGTGAGGGTCACGATGAACATTCCTATCCAGAGCAATCTTTTCATCCTACATTAAATAACGTGAGTTATACTTGCTTTATTGTATTAGTCTGTGTATAATTTTTGCAAAGGTACAAAATTCATCTCATTTAGACAAGTTGCGTTACACCTGTTTTTGCTCTGTGGAGAAACGAAGTAATAATTTTTTGCGCTCCAGTTGGAGAATTTTTGTTGTCCAGTTAGTCCGTAATTTTTGCCCAGTCTGCCTAATTTTTATAATTTCTGATTTCCGTAATACAAAATCTTTGTAAAACAGCACAATAATTAAGGAAACGATAGTTCTAATGTCCAATTAGGATTAAAAGTTACGATGTCTTTCATTCTAAAACAAAGAAAGCAGAAAAATGCAGTTGAGTCATGACAAACAATAAAATAAACCTCAAATGCCATAACTTTCAGTTTTTTTGCTTATCTTTGCGGTCGAAATAAAATATACAATATAATAATGTAATCTAAGGTAAAGAATGGCACAGCAAGAAGATGTTTTCAAGAAGATAGTGTCGCACTGCAAAGAGTACGGCTTTGTTTTTCCCTCAAGTGATATATACGACGGACTAGGTGCTGTTTATGATTATGGACAAAACGGTGTGGAACTGAAGAATAATATTAAGCAGTATTGGTGGCAAAGTATGGTGCTTTTGCACGAGAATATTGTGGGTATTGATGCTGCTATCTTCATGCACCCGACGACGTGGAAGGCGAGTGGGCATGTGGATGCCTTCAATGACCCCCTTATTGACAATCGCGATTCAAAGAAGCGTTATCGTGCCGATGTCCTCATAGAGGATCAGATGGCAAAGTACGAGGAAAAGATACAGAAGGAAGTAGAGAAAGCAAGCAAGCGTTTTGGCGATAAGTTCGACGAGGCACAGTTCCGTGCTACCAACGAGCGTGTGTTAGAGAATCAGGCAAAGTTTGATAACCTGCACAACCGTTTCCAGAATGCCATGAACGCCGAAGGTGGTGTCGACCTGGAAGCCCTCAAACAAATCATATTGGATGAAGAAATCGTATGTCCCATTAGTGGGACACGTAACTGGACAGACGTGCGTCAGTTCAATCTTATGTTCAAGACCGAGATGGGCAGTGTTGCTGATGGTGCCAGCACCATCTACCTGCGTCCAGAAACGGCACAGGGAATCTTTGTCAACTACATGAACGTGCAGAAGACAGGTCGCATGAAGCTCCCCTTTGGCATTGCCCAAATAGGTAAGGCTTTCCGCAACGAAATTGTCGCACGCCAGTTTATTTTCCGCATGAGAGAGTTTGAGCAGATGGAGATGCAGTTCTTCATTCAGCCAGGCACGGAGCTCGATTGGTTCGCTAAATGGAAAGAGACCCGTATGAAGTGGCACCAGAACCTTGGTTTCGGTGCAGAGAACTACCGTTTCCACGATCATGACAAACTCGCACACTACGCCAATGCTGCCACCGATATCGAATTCCGCATGCCATTTGGTTTCAAGGAGGTAGAAGGCATACACAGCCGTACGAACTTTGACCTCTCTCAACACGCTAAATACAGCAATAAGAAGATTGAGTATTTTGATCCCGAACGTAACGAAAGCTACACGCCCTACGTCATTGAGACTTCCATCGGTGTGGATCGCATGTTCCTCTCCATCATGTGCCACAGCTACGAAGAGCAGCAACTGCCTGACGGACAGACACGCACCGTGCTGCATCTACCAGCAGCTCTCGCTCCCGTCAAACTCGCCGTGTTCCCCCTTACTAAGAAAGATGGCATGCCCGAGAAGGCACAGGAAATCATCAATGATTTGCGTTTCCATTTCAACTGCAAGTACGAAGAAAAGGATCAGATAGGCAAGCGCTACCGTCGTATGGATGCTATCGGTTGCCCCTATTGTGTCACCGTTGACCAGCAGACACTCGTAGACAACACCGTGACCCTCCGTGACCGCGATACAATGGAGCAGCATCGTGTGGCCATCAGCGAATTGCGTGGTATCATCGAGGATAAGGTCAGCATCACTTCCCTCCTCAAGAAAATGCTTTGAAGAAGATGAAATATAAGCTGATAGCCATTTTTGTGTGCTCGTTTCTGTTCTTCGTTTCATGCAAGGACAGTGAAGAGACTGACAATTCGCGACATGATTGGCAGGCACGCAATGCCCAATGGTTTGCCGAGAAATATGACTCAGCACGGATTGCTATCGCTGCAGCCAAGGCAGAGTATCCTCATGGCAATGATTGGGAGCAACACTGCGACTGGCGCATTTTTCGCACTTTGCTCAAAAGCCAGGATGTGGAAGGTCCTGCTACGGATCATATAGTTTGTAAGGTCATAAATCCTGGTGACGGCGACGTAAGCTCTACCTATACCGACAGTGTCCGTCTCTATTACCGTGCCTGGCTTATGGACGACAACTATCCTGTGAGCAAGACCAACATGACTATCTTTAGCCAGACGTACTATGGTGATTTCGACGAAAAGACGGCTGCCCCTATTGCTATGGCAACGTCTTCGGTCGTAGAAGGTTTTGCAACGGCTCTCCAGTATATGGTAAAAGGGGATGACTGGCTCGTCTATATTCCGCAGGAGCTGGGCTACAAGGGTGCGGAAGCTGATGTCATCCCTGCCTACAGCACCTTGTTATATCGTATCCGCATAGAGCGTGTGCACAAGAGTGGCACGGGTATGCCGGGCTGGAGGTAATCTGCCTACGTCGTTTACCGAATGTTGTTGCGAATATTCGTGAGGTAGGCTCCCAGTGCCTCTTCATCGTGTTCGTCTATAATCTGTATCAATTCCTTCAACTTGGAACGGATACCTTCAACGTGTGCCTTAGTGCGCGGGTTGAAAAGTATTTCGCGCAATAGTGTGTCATCCTCGCTCAAGACACCGCGAGCTATCTTCAGGTGTCGCTTGAACGTCGTTCCAGGTGCATCTTGATGCTTCATCACGGCCGAGAAGACAAAGGTGCTGACAAAGGGGACTGACAGACTATATGCCATTGCTTCGTCGTGCTCCTCGAAGCTGTATTCGTGGACGTTCAGGCCGAGGCGGCGATAGAGGTCAAGAAAGAAGATGCGCCCCATGTAGTCGCCTTCACTGATGACAATGGCATTCTCCGAAGAGAGTGCACCAAGGTTGGCAAACGTGGGACCGAACATCGGATGTGTTGAGACGTAGTGCATGCCTGTCCCTTCGTAGAACTCTTTCAGTCCGGTCTTGACCGATGATATGTCTGAAATGATGCAATCCTTAGGCAGGTAGGGAATGACCTGCAGGAAGACCTCGATGGTGTACTTCAGCGTTACGGCATTGATGACAAGCTCTGGCTTGAAGTCGCGTATCTCGTCGAGTGTCGTGAAGCGCTGTGTGTTATACAAAAAGCGCATCCGGCGCGCATCAATCTCATAGACGGCGCATTCGTGGTCAAAGGAAAGGACGTCCGTGAAGAACGAGCCCATCTTGCCTGCGCCAAGGATAAGTATTTTCATTGAAGTGTGAATAACTCCCCCTCTCCCCGGATAAGTTTCTTACGCTTAAGCACGCAGGAGAGGGGGAGACTGTTATCTGTTTATTATTTCCATCTGCTGGCGAATGCTCTCTTCGTGGATGTGCTCGAAGATGCTCTTGACGCACTGCATGTCGATGCCCAGCAGAGAGCCTTGTGCGGCACGCTTATCCAATATCTCGCTGTAGCGGTTCTTTTGTACGATGGTCATACCGTTCTCCTTCTTGTACTCGCCGATGCTGCGGCAGATCTTCATGCGTTTGGCAAGCAGGTTGATGAGTTCGTTGTCGAGCTCGTCTATCTCTATGCGGAGGTCTTTAAGCCGGTCAGTGTGTTCGGAGGTATCTCGGAAGGTGAGACGCGACACAATGAAGTCAAGTACTTCGGGCGTTACCTGCTGCGAGGCGTCGCTCCATGCCTTGTCAGGATTACAGTGGCTTTCTATGATGAGGCCGTCGAAGGCAAGATCCATGGCTTGCTGGCAGAACGAGGCTATCAGGTCGCGGCGACCGCTGATGTGGCTTGGGTCGCATACGATGGGTAGCTGCGGCAGTCTGCGCTTCAGTTCGATGGGGATCTGCCACATCGGGTCATTACGGTAGAGCTTCTTTTCGTAGCTGCTGAAGCCTCGGTGTATGACTCCCAGCTTCTGTACGCCTGCGCCGTTGATGCGCAGCAGGGCGCCAATCCAGAGTTCAAGGTCGGGGTTGACGGGGTTCTTGACGAGTACGGGTATGTCGGTACCTTGCAGTGCGTCGGCGATGGCCTGTACGGCAAAGGGGTTGGCCGTGGTGCGTGCACCTATCCAGAGTATGTCGATGCCGTATTTGAGGGCAAGCTCTACATGCTCGGGCGTTGCCACTTCCGTAGCGGTGAGCATGCCGGTTTCCTGCTTGACGTCTGCCATCCATTTCAGTGCCGGCTCGCCGTGTCCTTCGAAGCCGCCGGGCTTTGTACGCGGTTTCCACACTCCGGCACGGAAGATGTGGCAGCCTTTGCCTGCCAGCTGCTTGGCGGTGGTCATTACTTGTTCTTCTGTCTCGGCGCTGCACGGACCGGCGATGATGAAGGCTCGCTCCTGGTCACTCGGCAGGTTTAGGGGTTGTAGTTGGAGTTCCATAATATAATAATGTGTTGTGATTCTTGTTTGGTACTTATGTTTTGTGTCTGCGACGTGTTGGTCTGTGGGTCGTGTCGTGGCTTCAGCAGATGCCTGCTTCCCTGATGCGCCGTAGTGCTTCTTGCATCTTCTCTTCCTTGGCGCAGAGGCTGATGCGGATGTAGCGGCGGCCGTTGGAGCCAAAGATAAAGCCTGGCGTGATGAACACGCGGGCTTCGTGCAGTATGCGCTCTGTGAGTTCCTCGGCGTTGTCGTAGGACTCGGGGATGCGTCCCCAGAGGAACATGCCTGTCTGTTCCGGGTCGTACTGGCAGCCGAGTGCCTTCATGATTTCCTCTGCGTAGCGGCGGCGAGGTGCATAGGTCTCGATGTTTGCCTGCTTGTGCCAGAGGTCTGAGTTGTCGTAGGCCTTGGCTGCGGCGAGTTGCAGGGCGCGGAAGGTGCCGCTGTCGATGTTGCTCTTTACCTTCAGCACCCACTGGACGAACTGTGCGTTGGTGGCAAGCAGGCCGACGCGCCAGCCGGGCATGTTGTGGCTCTTCGACATGGAGTTGAATTCGATGCAGCATTCCCTGGCGCGTGGTACTTGCAGGATGGAGAGGTGTTCGCCCTTGCCCAGGATGAAGCTGTAGGGGTTGTCGTTGACCACGACGATGCCGTGACGGAGGGCGAAGTCGACGAGCCGTTCGTAGGTCTCGCGCAGGGCTTTTGCTCCTGTCGGCATGTTCGGGTAGTTCGTCCAGAGGAGCTTCACGCGGCTCAGGTCTTTCTGCTCCAGTGCGTCGAAGTCCGGCTGCCATCCGTTCTCCGGCAGCAGGTCATAGTTCACGATGCTGGCGCCCAGCAGCTTGCTCAGGCTCGTGTAGGTGGGGTAGCCCGGATTGGGGACGAGGACTTCGTCGCCGGGGTTGACGAAGGCAAGTGTTACGTGCAGGATGCCTTCCTTGCTGCCGATGAGGGGCAGGATTTCCGTCTGCGGGTCGAGCCTTACGCCGAACCACCGCTCGTAGAAGCCGGCCATTGCCGTGCGCAGCTCGGGGGTTCCCATGGTCGGCTGGTAGCCGTGGGCAGCGGGTTTCTGTGCCTCGAGGCAGAGGGTTTCGATGGTTTCGGGCGAGGGAGGCATGTCGGGGCTTCCGATGGCGAGGCTGATGATGTCCTTTCCTTCGGCGTTCATGGCGGCCACTTCCTTCAGCTTGCGGCTGAAGTAGTATTCGCTGACGCCGGCAAGCCTTTCTGCCGGCTGGATGCTAAATGCTTTGTCTTCCGTTTTCATAGGTGCCAAGTTGTTTGAGTTCGCGGGTGAGTGGGGTGATGGCGTTGATGGCCTGGCGGTAGCGCTTCTCGTCGGTGAAGGAGAGGTCGATGTAGAACATGTACTGCCACTCCTGTCCGATGATGGGCAGGGACTGTATCTTTGTCAGGTTCAGCTTGTAGAAGGAGAGGACGGAGAGGATGGCGCTGAGGCTTCCCTCCTCGTGCGGCAGGGTGAAGGCCAGGCTGGCCTTGCCGATGTGCTTTCCGGCCCGCAGTGCCGTGGCTCGCTCGGGGTGGGCGAGCACGAGGAAGCGCGTGAAGTTGTGCTTGTTCGTCTCGATGCCTTCCCTGAGCACCTTCATGCCGTAGATGCGTGCGGCGTCGCGGTGGCAGATGGCTGCGTGTCCGTGCCGCTGCTCGCGGCTGATGTCGGCTGCCGCCCCGGCCGTGTCGGCCACTTCCACCACCTTCAGCTCCGGGTGGTGCGAGAGGAAGCTGCGGCACTGCATGAGGGCCACGGGGTGGGAGTTGACCTCTTGCAGGTCCTTCCAGTCCTCGTCGGGCAGGCACATTATGCTGTGGCTGATGCGCAGCTTGTGTTCTCCCGTGATGGTCATGCCGCTCTCCCGCAGCAGCTCGTAGTTGTGCAGCAGGCTGCCCGCTATGGTGTTCTCGATGGCTACGACGGCCGTCATGTCGCGGTCGTCGCGGAGGTTTTCGAACACCTCCTCGAACGTGTCGCAGCAGACGAGCTCTATCTCCTCGTCCTCGAAGTAGCGGTGGGCGGCTATGTCGTGGAAGCTGCCCTCTATGCCCTGTATGGCTATCTTTCTTCTCTTTCCCATGTCTTTCTTCTGTCGCCCGGGCCTCGCCCTGCGGGTGCCACTATGAAACATCCCGCTTCACCAGGTGAGCGGGATGTTTCTCTGTGTCGTTTCCTTGTATCTTTTCCTATGTGTATGGACAGCCCGCTTCACTTCATTTGCTAAAGTAAAAGTAATAGTAGAAGCCGAAGTAGAAATTGCGCGCTTTCATGTCCTTGTCTTTATTCCGGCTGCAAAGGTAGGTTTTTTCTTCCTCTTTGCCAAGAAAATGCCCGATTATTTTCCTCTTGCCGGCAAATTCTGCCTCTCGCAGCCTTCCGGCGCGCGTTTCCTCCCTCGCCTGCGGCCTCTCGTTCCGCCCTCCTCCCTTGCATATATCCATACAGCCCTCCTTCCTTTCTCCTGCATCTTTTTTCACTCCTTGCCGGGTATGCGTGCCGGACATTCGGGATTCGCCGGAACGCTTTCTGTCGTGTCGGCCAAGAAGCAAAAAACGTCATTTCACCCCAAAAACGACACCTTTCCCGTGCACGAACCCCTCGTTTCAGGCCTATTTCGTGCAATTTTTAGCAATTAAGCGATATTTTTTTGCCCA
>JAFLUV010000002.1 GCA_022508635.1 Prevotellaceae bacterium | reverse complement strand
CTCAGCCTGTTCCTATGCAGTCTGAGCATGACAACCATAGCAGCCGACCACAACATTAAGGAAAAGAGCGTGACAGAATTCGGGGCACGTCCTGATGACGGACGCGATGACACGCGTGCACTCCGTGCCGCCATCGAGTGGGCACGCCATACGCCAAGTGCCACGCTGACCTTCCCGCCCGGTGTCTATCGACTCAAGGATGCACAGGCGGAACAACTTGAACGCGACGTGTTAGAAGGAAAGATGGGCGCCAACCCTGAACAAAAGATTTTCACACCCTATTTCTCTTATGTACGCGGACTTGACCTGGCGGGTTCCGAAGGACTTACCATCATGGCGCAAGGAGCTACGCTCTTGTGCGAAGGGTGGATGGAACCCATCACAATTGAGGACTGCACGAATACACGTCTGTGCGGCCTCACGATCGACTATGCCCGACGGCCGTTTTCGGCAGGTAAGGTTGTGGCCGTCACACCCCAATACTTCGAAGTGGAATTTCCGACAGAGCGTGAAATCACCGAGACCATGCCGCTTACACGTATGACTTTCTGGATTCACGAGCAAAACCGCCTGTATCCGGATCCTATATACTTCCCCAAACGTGAACTGTTAGGTAACGGACGTATTCGCTTCCACCACACAGTACCCGAACAATTGCTCGGTGCAACGGCTGGTGTGCTCCACTCTTTTCATTTCCGTCCCGCTATCCTTATTCACCGAAGTCAAAACACGACGATAGAAGATGTCACCATACACGCTCAACCGGGCATGGGCATTGTGGGCTTTGACAGCCGCGACATTGACATTGAAAGATTGCAAGTCGTGCCGGCTCCCGGCCAATGCTTTTCGACCAATACGGATGCCACGCACTTTGCATGCTGTGAAGGAATGCTACGGCTAAACGCATGCCGTTTCCGTGGACAAGGGGACGATGCCACTAACGTACACGGCTACTACCAATGTATCGTAGCAGCACGAGGGAAGGAGGCTGACCTTGAGGTGAAAGCCCCTACGTATACCCACGCACAAGTTGCCGATGTGCCCCGGCCAGGAGATTGCATGGAGCTTGTTGAGCGTACAACTCTCAAGCTGGTTCGCACCTATGAGGTGGTGGAAGCACATCACATGGTGCCGCAAAGAGGTTGTACGGTCACGCTTTCCGACACCCTGCCACAGCGCATTGACGATTACTATCTGATGAACGTGACCAAGCTTCCGAGCCTCGTTTTCGAGAACTCGCTTGTCGACAGCCATCTGGCAAGAGGCGTGCTCGTCAAGACACGCGATGTCGTGATTCGTGGCAATGTCTTCCGTCATGGCACCGGAACGGCCATTCACATCGGCGCTGAAGGTCCATGGCATGAAGGTACGTATGCAAAAAATGTGCTGGTGGAAAACAACACTATCCTCGGTTGCGGACTCGGAGCCGGACGCCAGAACGGAGCTTGCGGCATTGCACTCAACATCACGGCACCCGATGCATCGGCTTCTTTCCTACATGACAGCATACGCATCGAACGCAACCATATCGCCGGATCTGGCAACGACTGCGGCATCTATCTCGGCAATGCCAATCATGTCTTCGTAAACGATAACCACGTGACAGGTTGTCGCACCGCAGTGTGCACACATAGCGTAGCCGACCTCCGCGCACAGCCATAGGAAATTCATGTATGGACAGCGGCCATTTTTCCACACCTGCGCCGTACAAAACAAAAACAGCAGGAATGTTGCTTTTCCTGCTGTTTTTTACATAAAATCTACTACGCTGTGCGTTCATTTGGGCGAAATTTTTCAACTCGCTGACTTTCACGCACATTTTGCGGAGAGACTGGGATTCGAACCCAGGGTACCCGCAAGGGTACGCCGCATTTCGAGTGCGGTCCATTCGACCACTCTGGCATCTCTCCTTTGCCTTTACGAACGTGATTTCTCCAATCGCACTGCAAAGGTACAAAGGTTAATCCAAAATTCAAAATTAATGCTTTCAAATTTAGTGGAAACTTGAGATTTTATCCTATCAATGACTCTCTATATAAAGAAGAGGGATGCACCGGCTACAGCAATGAGAGCACCAACGACTTCCTGCATGCTGACCTTCTTGCCGAAAATCAGGCGGGAAGGCCAAAGGATAAGGACGGGGGTAAGAGACATAAGGGTCTGCGCCACACCGGCCGTCGTCATGCTGACTGCCATAATGCTGAAGCTAACACCGAAAAAGGGGCCAAGCAGAATCGCCCCCATTGCTGCGGCTGCACCTCGGAGATCGGTCGCCGCACGAAGGAAATCACCAAAACGACGAGCAAGCAGAAGCGAAATGCCAAAGACAAGGAGCCCCATCATGGCACGTATCTGTGTTCCTGCAAACGGCATCATCGAAGCGACATCGCCGGCCTCGGGAGGAACGACTGATCCATAGTGCAACATACCTTGCTTGCTGAGGACTATCCCAACGCCTTGTCCCAGTCCTGCCCCGATACCAAGCAAGATGCCCCTAAGCGGCAATGTGACATGTCTGCTGCCTGTATCGTCTTTTCCCAAGATAGAGATGCCGATACCCGTGAGCGTGACCATCATGCCGAGCAGGCCGAGCACACTCATCGCCTCGCCCATCAAAAGCCAGGCGGTAATAGCAGCAAAAGGAGATCCAAGCGTCATGAACAGCTGGGCATAGCGGCTACCAATGATGATATAGGCATTGAACAGGCAATAGTCACCAAAAGCGAATCCCATGAAACCACTCGCCAAGAACCATTTCCAGACTTCAGGTGTGGCATATTGAGGCCAAGGCTTTCCACAAGTCAGCCAGAGCAAGCCGCCAAGGAGGACGATGGTCAGTATCATACGCCAGACATTGAGGACAAGAGTGCCTATACGCTTGCCAGCTATTTCGGCAAAAATGGCGGTGAAGGTCCACATCACGGCCACAAGAAATGAAAGCAGTTCGCCGCGCATTTCTTATCTATATAATACTATCAGGCGTGTGCTTCTTCACGTTGCATGGTTCCGCAGTCATGTCCGGCGTGATTTCTTCCGAAGGGTAGTTCATGTTTTCCGTCTTGCAACAGAGGAGCACTTCGTCAAGGTAGCGGCGTGCTTCGAGACGTGCCATCGGGAGGTCGTGCAAAAGCCAGTTTCCACAGTCCTTTGGTGCGGCACCAGGCACTTCGCCACTATATTCGGAGACGAAACGGAACGTGTCCTGCATGAGTGAAAGGATATCAGACGGTTCCAAATGACCGCGCATGAGCAGGTAGTTCCCGGTGAGACATCCCATCGGTCCCCAATAGACGATGCGGTCTGCCCACTGAGGTTCATTGCGCAAGTAGGTCGCAGCAAGGTGCTCAATGGTGTGGAGAGCGCCGGGATGCAGGGCAGGTTCGCGGTTAGGTTCCTTCATGCGTATGTCGAAGGTTGTGACTTCCTCTGTGCCAACTTTGTCACGACGGCTTACATAGATGCCGCGGAGCAGGCGTTCGTGGTCGATGCTGAAGCTGGGTATCTTTTTCATATCTTACTGAGTAATTCACTGGTAACACCGAAACTTTTCTCTGCCATCGTTTCCCAGAAATTGAGATATTGGTCGAAATGTCCTTTAATGCCCGGTGTGTCGCTGATGATACGGAAACTAAGGAAAGGTACTTTCCAAAGGTGGCACACTTGTGCAATGGCAGCGCTTTCCATGTCCACAGCCAGTCCATACGGGTATCTCTTCTTAATGTCGTCCAGTTCTGCACGGTTGGTGATGAACTGGTCGCCTGTACAGATCAGCCCCGGAATGATGCGAACGTCTGTGTTCAATGCGAGTGCTACGTCTGTCAGGCGTTGGTCGCCACTGAAGAATTTTGGCAATCCCTGCACTTGTCCCGGGTCGCAGTCGTCACCGCAATGGACGTCGTGATAGCAGACTTCGCTGCCTACGACGATATCCATTACGTCAAGACGTGTGTCGATACCTCCTGCAACGCCTGTCGAGATGACGCAGTCGGGATGGAAGGCCATGATAAGATTTGTCGTACCTGCTGCGGCATTGGTCTTGCCTATGCCGCATTGCAGGAGTATGATTTTGTTTTCTCCTAATGTTCCGACGAGGAATTCCTGCGGGCCGGACTGAAATGTCTCCGCGTCATGCAGCATAGCTGCCACCTGGCGGTATTCTACGCTCATTGCCGTGAGAATGCCTATTGTCTTCTTTGCCATACCTTATTATATATATGTAGTATTGGGCTGTGAATGTTTCTCAGTCTGCTACTCTGCTGTATGCCGGTGCCGACATGGGACAGAAGTCATGGTCGAGGTATTTGTAGTAGCCTGTCATGGCTATCATGGCAGCATTGTCCGTGGTGTAGCTGAAGCGTGGTATGAAGATGTCCCACTTGTAGCGACGGGCATGGTCGCGGAATGCATTGCGCAGTCCGTTGTTGGCAGAGACTCCGCCTGCCAGTGCGATTTGCTTTATCTTCAAGTCCTTGGCAGCAAGACGGAGTTTTTTCATGAGGATGTCAACGACAGTGTGTTCGAGTGATGCAGCGAGGTCGCACTTGTGGTGCTCGATGAAGTCCGGATCTTCGCTGATCCACTGGCGCAGATTGTAGAGGAAGCTTGTCTTGAGCCCGCTGAAACTGTAATCGTATCCGGCGATGTTGGGCTTGGCAAAAGTAAAGGCTTCAGGGTTGCCCTGTCGCGCCAACTTGTCAATGACGGGGCCACCGGGATAGCCGAGTCCCATGACTTTCGAGCATTTGTCGATAGCCTCGCCGGCTGCGTCGTCGATGGTCTGTCCGATGATTTCCATGTCGCGATAGCTTTTAACGAGGACTATCTGGCTGTTGCCTCCGCTGACGAGCAGGCAGAGGAAGGGAAAACTGGGCGATACATAGTCGTCGTCCTCGGTATGTATGAAGTGTGCGAGGATATGTCCGTGCAGGTGGTTGACGTCTATCATGGGGATGCCGAGCGATGCAGCGAGTCCCTTGGCGAAGGATACGCCGACAAGGAGCGATCCCATAAGACCCGGTCCGCGCGTGAAGGCGATGGCGCTGAGCTGTTCACGCTGGATGCCGGCTTGCCTGAGGGCTGCGTCAACTACGGGAACTATGTTTTGCTGGTGTGCGCGACTTGCCAGTTCAGGCACTACGCCGCCATAGGCTTCGTGGACGGCCTGGCTGGCGGTGACGTTACTGAGCAATATGCCGTTACGGAGGACTGCAGCTGAGGTGTCGTCGCAGCTTGACTCTATGCCGAGGATGTATGTGGTGCCTGTCCGATGTGTTTCGGGGCGTGGGGTGTCGTAGTCCGTTACTTTCATAGTTTCTTGTCTGAGCGGATATGCGAGTTGGGGTGAAGGTGAGGGTTCAATGCGTTATGATTTCCACTCCGTTTTCCGTCATGAGAAATGTGTGTTCCCATTGTGCGCTGTCGGAGCCGTCTTCGGTGAGTACGATCCATCCTGTTTCGTCTTCTTCGTCGCCACAGACTTGCCAGTCGCCGGCATTGATCATCGGTTCGATGGTAAAGGTCATACCCGGGACGAGGAGCATTCCGCTGCCTTTACGTCCGTAGTGCTCGACGTCGGGCTCTTCGTGGAACTGTAGTCCGACGCCGTGTCCGCAGAGGTCACGCACGACGGTGTATCCGTTGGCGTGTGCGTGCCGGGCGATGGCGTTGCCGAGGTCTCCGACAAAGACGTAGGGCTGCGAGCAGACTTGCTGTCCTGTCTTGAGGCATTCCCATGCTACGTCTACAAGTCGTTGTCGCTCGGGCGTGGTGTGTCCGATGACGAACATACGGCTGGCGTCAGCGTAGTATCCGTCAAGGATGGTGGTGCAGTCGACGTTGATGATGTCACCCTCTTGCAGTATTTCGTCCTGAGAGGGCAGTCCGTGGCAGACGACATCGTTCAGGCTGGTGCAGCAGCTACCGGGGAATCCGTTGTAGTTCAGCGGTGCAGGCGTACCGCCGTGGGCGGTAGTATAGTCGTAGACGATGCGGTCTATCTGGGCGGTGCTCATGCCTTCGCGTATCTTTTCGGCCACGGTGTCGAGCACGGCCGTATTAAGCTGTCCGGCCTTGCGTATGCCTTCTATCTGGGATTTTGTCTTAATCAGCTGGGGTGTGGGTACGAGCTTTCCTTTTGCCTCCCATGCGATAATGCGACGATCCATTTCCGTTGGTTCCAAACCGGAGGGGACGATCCATCGCTGCTGCTTCTTTCTGTTCTTAGCGAATGCCATTGCGTGCGTTCCTTTATTTTTCGGGATGCAAAGTTACGAAGAATCGGGCGAAACGCCAAATAAGTCTGCCTGAAGTTTTGGTCCCTGCCTGTTGCAGAGGATGGAAGGCTTCGTCCTGCAGAGGGCGGGAATCAGGAGATAAGTTATCGGGATTTTTCCTAACCGCCCTGTGCAGGTGCAGGGATTTTATGCAGATTCTGCCCGTCCTGTCCCGAAGAAGTCGAAAGAAATGGGAGTTTTCCTTTGCCTTTCGCCCATTTTATCGTATCTTTGCACATCAGAAAACACAGACCAGACTCCTATCAAAGCTACCAAATACATACTCCGCCTGATTGTCGGCCTGCTGAGCACCGTCTGCCTATCCCTGCTGCTGCTGACCTCGCACCCAGCCTTCCAGACCTGGGGAGCAGAGAAGATCTCTCTGCTGCTGAGCGAGCGGACAGGCAGCAGAGTCACCGTCGGCAGATTGCGGCTGAGCCTGCCGGGACGCGTCATACTGGACAACGTCCGGCTCTACGACCGTCGCGACACACTCATGCTACAGGCCTCACGCATTGCAGCGAAAATCAGCCTGCTGCCCCTCATGGAGAAGCGGCTGCACATCGACAACGCACAGCTCATCGGCGCACGCGTCGTACTCTACAAGGACGGAGACGAGCCCTGCAACTTCCAGTACCTCGTCGATGCGTTCTCCTCAACCGACACCACCTCTGCCCCACTCTCCATCGGCGCACTCCTGATGCGCCGCTGCGAGCTGCGCTACGACCACATCGGACAGCCCCGCACACCCGGACGGCTCAATCCCGCCCACTTGCACCTCAAGGATCTCACGCTCACCGCACGCATCCTTTCCGAAATGCCCGACACACTCGCCCTGGACCTGCGCAACCTCTCCTTCAGCGAACAGAGCGGATTACAGCTCCGCCACCTCTCTCTGCAGGCAGAAGCCGGACGACACTCACTCGCCCTGCACGACCTCAAGCTCGAACTCCCCGCTACAACCCTCACAATCCCCACCCTCGCAAGCAAACACCCCTCGCACCCGACAGCACGAAAACCTCGCGGAGCCCTCTTCCAGAAAGACTGGCGAGAAGCAACAGCTCCCCTTGCTGGTACACTCACCGCCCGCATCTCTCCCAGCGACCTGCAAAGCATCATCCCCGGACTGTCAACCTTCAGCGACCACATCAGCCTCAGCACCAACATACAGCAAAAGGACAGTACCCTGCAACTGACAAGTCTCAACATCGCTGATGACACAGGCAACATTTCCCTGCTCTGCAACCTCACCCTGACCGGCATCCACCACACACCCGACCTGCACGCCGACATCACAGAATTGCGCACTGGCTCCTCCGTCCAGCAATTCCTCACCCGAAACCTCCAAGAAAAGGCTCGCGAAGCCAGCACCATCCTCACATACATCGGAAGCACAAAGACCAGCGGCACCATCAGCCTCCGGGACAATACCCTGCAAGCAAAGACCCAGACCCGCACAGAACAAGGCAGCAACCTCGACATAGACGCTACCCTGCACGACATGCAAAGGATAGAAGCCCGTCTGTCTGTCACCAACCTCAATCTCAGCAAACTGCTCCACCCGGCCGACACAAGAAAAAACACAACCCTGACACTTGAAACCACACTCAGCGGCAACCTCCCCGGAAAAGACAAACAAACAGCACTCACAGCAACGGGCACACTCAAAAGCCTCATCTACCGAGGCTATGAACACCGCAACATAAATTTCACCGCAACCATCGACGGCGATGCATACAGCGCACAAATCACAAAAGAAGAACCCAACGGCACAGCACACCTGCAACTACAGACAACCAGGCACCAAGGCAGCCGAACCCTGCAATGCAACGCACAAGTAAAAGACCTCGCACCCTGGAACATGAACCTGACGGAACGCTACGAAGGCGAACGTTTCTCCGGTAACCTAAAAGCCGAATTCAGCAACATCGACCCCAGATACCTGCAAGGCAACCTTCACCTCACCGACATAGAACTCACATCAGACCGGCAAGAACCACTCCATATAGGCAACATAACACTCAGCAGCCAGCAAGAAGAAAACAACAGCCAGCACCTGCAAGTGCAAAGCGACTTCCTCAACATCAAAGCCGACGGCAACATACTCTGGCAAAACCTCGCACAATCATTCCTGCATCCCGTCAGGCAAAACCTCCCAAGCCTCTTCCGCAATGACAAGAACCGCCAGCAACCGGCAGGCAACGACTTTCACTTCCTCATTCAGGCAAAAGACACCATCCTCATCGAACGTCTGTTAGGAACAAACCTCCACCTACCCGACAAAAGCACGCTCGAAGGCACCATTAGCGACGCCGTAGGGCAAATAGCACTACAGCTCCACATTCCACGTCTCACAACCTCCGGACAACGACTGCAAGACATAGACTGCCGCATAGAAAGCCACAGCGCCTCCCTGCAAGCAAGCCTGCAATGCAAACGTATCATAAAAGGCAACTCCACAGTTGAAGTCAACCTTGATGCCTATGCCAAAGACGACAAAGTAACATCACGCCTCAGCTGGGACAACAAACGCGACATAGCCTACACCGGCGACATCAGCCTGACCTGCAACATCCAGCGCGACCTCTCCAGTCACACCGCCATCAACGCCGCACTGAAAGCATCGGACATCATCGTCGGCGACACGACATGGCACATCAAGCCTGCCACCATCAGCTATCACGACGGCGTCATCGACATAAAAGACTTCTCCGTCAGTCAGGCAGAAAGACACATCAGCATCAACGGACGTATCTCCGACCACGCCTCCGATTCCCTGAAAGCAGAACTGGCAGACATTGACCTCGCATACATAATGGATCTCTTCAACGTCCGCAACATAGACTTCGCAGGTGACGTAACAGGCAACATCTACGGCACCTCACTCATGAAGCACGCCCAGGCAGATGCCTACCTGCAAGTAAAAGACTTCACCTTCAACACCGCCAGACTTGGCAACATGGATCTCTATGCCAACTGGGGAAAACAAGAAAGAGCCATCCTGCTGGAAGCAGACATGCGAGGTCCCACACCACAACACCACACGCAACTGCACGGCACAATCATACCAGGCAACGGAAAGAACGACGGACTCAACCTGAACATCCAGACGAATCACATTGACCTCACTTTCCTCAGCAAGTATACGAGCAACATCCTAAGCAACCTGCAAGGAAGTGCTTCAGGACAAGCTCGCATTTTCGGACCGTTCAAGGCTATCAACTTAGAAGGTGACATGTTCATCAATGAACTGAAGACGCACGTAATCGCCCTGAACACAGACTACCAACTCTACGGCGACAGCGTCACCATGCGCCCAGACAACATCTGGCTCCGCAATGCAACCATCTACGATAACATGGGTATACCAGGCATGAACGAACACATTGCCACACTGGACATGCACCTCAAGCACGAAAACTTCAAGAATATGAGCTATGACTTCAACGTCGAGGCATACAATATACTCTGCTATGACACCTCAGCCCAAGGCGGCTCCAACTTCTATGGGACAGTCTATGCCGATGCAGAAATGCACATGCAGGGCGAACCGGGAAAAATTGATATCAATGTATCCGCTACCCCGATGCCCGGGACTACCATAATATATAATGTCTCCACCCCGGGAGCCGTCGACGAGACAGAGTTCGTGACCTACGTCTCGCTGAGCGATACCGCACAGGCAAAGACAGCCGACATCCAGACAGCACAGGAAAAAACATCCGACGACTTGCGAATAAACTTTGACATCGATGTCAATCCCAACGCACAAATCCTGCTCATCATGGATCCTGCCACTGGCGACAACATTACCCTGAACGGCAACGGACGCATGCTGGCGAACTATTACAACAAGGGACGATTCCAGCTCTTCGGCACATATCGAGTCAGTGAAGGCAGCTATCGTATGTCTATTCGCGACCTCATACGCCGAGACTTTACCTTCATGCCCGACGGAACCATCATCTTCGGAGGCGATGCCATGCAGGCAGCACTCAACCTGAAAGCAAAGCACACCGTTCACAACGTCTCGCTCGACGATTTGTCGACGACAGGACTGGGACTCTCCAATACACGCGTTGACTGCATCATGAACATTAGTGGCATAGCTCGTGAACCCGTCATCTCTTTCGACTTTGACATACCCAACGCCAACGAAGACGAAAAACAAATGGTACGCTCCATGCTCAGCAGCAATGAAGAGCGCGACATGCAAACCATCTATCTGCTCGGCGTAGGACGCTTCTACAGCTACGGCACCGTATTCGAGAAGAACCAGACACAGGGAAGCATGGCAATGAACTCGATGCTGAGCAGCGTACTCAGCTCGCGTTTCAACCAAATCATGTCCCAAGCATTGGGCGGAAGCAACTGGTCCTTCGGCACAAACCTGCAAACAGGACAGGTGGGATGGGAGCAATTAGATGTCGAAGGCATGCTCAGCGGACGCATGCTTAGCGGACGACTTCTCTTCAACGGCAATTTCGGCTACAGGGAAAGCAAATACAATACAAGCCAGAGCAACTTCATCGGCGACTTCGACATCCAGTACAAGCTCTCGCCACGCAGTCCCTTTTCACTGAAAGCCTACAGCCTGACCAACGACCGCTATTTCACGCAATCGTCCCTTACCACACAAGGAATAGGCATACAGTTCCAGCGCGACTTCAACAGATGGAAGGGACTCTTCCACCGAGCAAGCAAAAAAAATAACAAGAAAAAGAAATGAAATATATCCTCATCACACTTTTTGTCCTCTGCATAAACGCTGAAATACAGGCACAATCTGCAGAACATGTGGTGCCCGACACCATCATGGCAGAACAAGAACTGAACAGTGTCGAGGTAAAAGGCATAAGTTACTCACGCTCGCGAGGCAGGGTGGAAAATGTTGACCTCATCGGTCAGCAACAACTTGTCCGTGCCGCATGTTGCAACCTTGGAGAGTCGTTCACGACGAATCCTTCCGTAGATGTCAGCTACACAGATGCAACCACAGGTGCCCGGCAGATAAAGTTACTCGGTCTAAACGGAACATACGTACAGATGCTCACCGAGAATGTTCCGAACTTGCGAGGTGCAGCCCTCCCCTATTCGCTTGGTTTTGTACCGGGACCATGGATGCAGTCCATTCAGGTAAGCAAGGGTGCGACAAGTGTCAAGAACGGCTATGAAAGTACTACAGGACAAATTAACATTGAATACCAGAAACCTCAAGGCATCGATGGTGTCCATGCCAACGCATACTTCGACAGCGATCTGAAATTAGAAGCAAACGCCGACGCCGGCATCCACCTGAACGACCGCCTCTCCACAAGCCTGCTCCTGCACTTTGAGAACCGCCAGACTCACCACGATGCAAATGGTGACGGTTTCATGGACATGCCTCAACTACGACAGTACAATGTCATGAATCGCTGGGCATACGTCTCACAGAACTTTATCAGCCAGTTATCTGTGCGTTTCCTACGCGATGAGAGGAACGGCGGACAAACAGGCATGGGACATGGATACACCACCGAAAACACCACCAACCGCTATGAAGCTCAGTGGAAGAACGGTATCACGTTCGACGACGGACACAACACCTCACTGGCTCTGATGCTGCAAGGGTCATGGCACGATGCCTGGAACCGTTTTGGGCAAACCCGGTACGATGTTACACAGCGCAACGCCTACGCACAGTTGATGTTCGAAACGGATTTCACTGACAACCATAACATCAGCCTCGGGGCATCCGTCAATCACGACAACTACAACGAACGTACGTCACTTGCAAATCTTCTGCTTACGCCACCCAACGAGACGACTACGGGACTCTATGCCCAATACACCTATAAGCTCGACGATAAGCTGACCGTAATGCCTGGCATACGATGGGACTGTTCCAGCTATTACGGCTCGTTCGTCACACCACGCCTGCACATTAAGTACTCTCCAACAGAAATACTAACGCTCCGTGCCTCGGCAGGCAAAGGATACCGCTCGCCGCATGCCCTGGCAGAAAATGTGTCGCTGTTGGCAAGCGGACGCACCGTCATCGTCTCAGACGACATACAACAGGAAGAGGCTTGGAACACAGGAGGCTCCGTCGGACTGGCGATTCCCCTTCATGGCAGGAACCTCGAACTGAACGCAGAGTACTATTATACGTATTTCCTCCATCAGATGGTTATCAACTTCGATGGAAGAAAGGGAATGCACACACTTTCGTTCGAAAACCTTGACGGTAATAGTCGAGGTCACTGCTTCCAGATAGATGCAACCTATCCTTTTTTCGACGGATTCACCGCTACTGCAGCTTTCCGCCTCAATGATGTCAGATGCACCTATGACGACATACTGCGGCCAAAACCACTTACCTCACGCCACAAGGGACTACTCACCCTGTCCTACAAGACACCGCTTGAATTGTGGCAATTCGACATTACTGGTCAGTTTAACGGCGGCGGAGAGCTATATGACCGCACTGCCTTCCCAGCCTACTTCCAGCTTCAGGCTCAGGTGACGCGCGAGTTCCGACGCTTCTCGGTCTATCTTGGCGGTGAAAACCTGACGAACTACAAGATGCACGACCCTGTCATCAATGCCGACAACCCTTGGTCGGCAGCTTTTGATGCCACACAGATATGGGGACCGGTCACTGGCGCGATGGCATACATCGGGCTGAGGTATAAATTAGAAAAGTATTAAACAAACATGTCCTAATATATTAAATATTACCCTTAACTACCTTAACTATGAACCGCATTAAATTATTTTCCATGGCTTTCGCCACACTGTTCTCGCTGAATGCATTGGCAGAGACGAAAGCCGACACGCTCGTCGTTATTCCCAATCCCCGCATGACTTGTGAAAACTGCGTGAAGAAGATCAAACAGAACATACGCTTCGTGAAAGGCACCAAGAACATTATCGTATCCCTGCCGCAGCAAACAGTCACTATCGTTTACGACAAGCAGAAGTCTGGCTATGATGACTACACTGCCGCTTTCCGCAAAATAGGTTATCAGATTAAGCCATCAACAGACAAGAAATGACAGGTGCTAAACAACTCATATCGGTTCAGGACTGACTTATCTTTGTTTCGTTACCTTGAATCCTGAACTATCGTTCCCGCGGAGGCTTTTCCCTTATGGATTTGCCTCCGTATTATTTTGTAAACGGTTTGCATTGGCATTGAAGTAACTTTGCAGCTGGAAAATGAAACTGATACACCAGATGAGAGTAAAACTACCAGTATTATTAGCTGCATCCTTCTTGATAGCCAGAAGCATATACGCAGACGGCAACATAACAGGCTTTGTTTTTAATAAAAGTACATCCGAACCTCTTGGCTTTGCAACGGTCGCCCTCGTGAATCCGGAAACAGGTGTGCCACTCTCCATTGGCACTACGACGGACGAGAACGGGGCATTCATCATTCATAACGCTCCATCGGGGAAATACATCATACGCTTCAGCATGATGGGGAACATCCCCCAGGAGCGTGAAATCACAGTGGCAAACTCAAATATCAGTCTTGGTAAAATTGTGCTTGCAGAGGATTCGAAGCTGCTACAGGAAGTAGTCGTGACGGGGCAGAAGAGCCAAGTCACTGTCAATCCTGAGCACAGAGTCTTCAATGTCAGCTCGAACATTGCAACCAGTGGTACGTTTGCCGACGAGCTTCTGGCTTCCGTTCCGTCGGTAAACGTGAACAGTGACGGAGAAATATCCTTACGCGGCAACTCTAATGTCCTTGTATGGATTAACGGGAAAGAGATGGGAATGACTGCCGACAATCGTGCCCAGCTCCTGCGCCAGATTCCTGCAGAGTCGATTGAAAGCATTGAAGTCATGAACAATCCTTCGTCGAAGCATAGCACCGAAGGGACAGCGGGTATCATCAACATACGGCTGAAGGAAGACCAGCGTCGCGGATACTTTGGCAGTGCGGAAGCGAACATCGATACACGCAGCAACGCCAATGTCAACTTCAACATCAATGTCAATGAAGGAAAGTTCGAGACATTTGCCGGACTCGGGCTGAAGTCGCACCATAATCCGGGAGGTGTCACATCGCGTCGCACCTACGACGAAGGCTATCACCTGAACTCCGACGGCGACAACAAGCGTCATGAGAACAGCGCATTCCTGCGGTTAGGCACGAACTATAGGCCTGACAAGAGCAATACACTGTACCTTAGTGCCATAGGGACGATCGGGCATAAGTGGGGAGACATCACCACGACCCATCTCTGCAACCTTCCAGGACAATGGGCAAGCAATGTCAATGACTCACATGAGAGCGGTGACACACGCGGTGCGAACATCATGCTCGGATACAAGCACCTGTTCGGTCAGGAACACTACATTGACATGAATGCCAGCTACAATGTCTGGCAGGGACCCAACGACAACAGGTTCTATGAAAGCGAGACGTGGGACGACGGCTCGACGAGCTCCGTCTGGCAGAGCCAGCATCAGGACGTAAGAATCAGCAACTGGGAAGCCGAACTCGACTACTCCTATAAGTTCCTGCCATGGCTAAGCCTTGAGACTGGCTACAAGGGCAACTATAATCACGAGAACAGCCCCGCCTCATATTCGGCAGGGCCGACGGCTGACAACCTCGTCCCTCTCAACGACCTCTACAACCGATTCAAGTACGATACGGACATCTCAGCCTTCTATGTCAATTTCTCCGGCGAGTACGAGAAGCTGACCTTCTCTGCCGGTCTCCGGGGCGAGGCATGGCAGATACGCACGCGCTCACTGGGCTATGGGCAAAGCGACAGTGACGTGCCGGAGTTCAAGAAGAATGACTTTGCCCTCTTCCCGTCGGCATCCATCGGCTGGACGTTCTTTGACAGGAATGAGTTGCAGCTTAACTATTCCCGCCGAATCCACCGCCCATACGGACCGCAGCTGAATACGTTCGAGAACATATCCGACCCCTCGGAAGTCCACCTCGGCAATCCGCTCATTCAGCCAGAGTACAGCAATGCCGTCGAACTGTCATACGTCCACAACTGGAACAGCCACACACTGTCCGTGTCCGGCTACCTCCGTTCAAACACAGACATGATAAGCCACATCAGCTTCCTTGCACCGATGGCATCCACGCCCGACGTCAACACGATGTACTACGGACATGCCAACGTGGGCAACATGCGAAACACCGGCATCGAGGTCATCTCCCGCAACACGCTCTTCAGCCGGCTGACGCTCACGACGACCGTAAACCTCTACAACAGCCACCTCAAGGCGTGGAGCGCCGACTATCCCCTGCATGCCGACTTCTATGCCGTGCGTGGCAACAGACAGAACCGCTTTGTCTGGGACGCACGCTGCATGGCATCGGTGCGCCTGCCATGGGACCTGACGCTACAGGCAACAGGACGCTACAACTCACGCAGCGTGACGGCTCAGGGCACGCTCGAACCAGACTGGGACGTAGAGGCAGGACTGCGCAAGGACATCAAGGCATGGGGAATCTCCCTCCTGTGCAAAGACATCTTCAACTCCAAGGAGACCCGCAACATCCTCTACGGCAACGGCTACACCCAGTCCATTGCCAAGTGGACAGGCGGACGCACGCTCCGTCTGGCCGTAACATACAACTTCGGAAAGACGCACAGCCATGACCATGACCCGCACAACCATATTGATACCGGCGGATACGGAGAAGACCATCATCACTAACGCTTTAATCCTTCAATATTAAGCAACATGGTGCTTAGGTATTAGCACCAAGGTGCTTAGGCGTTAGCAACATGGTGCTTAAGCATTAGCAACATGGTGCTTAGCACACATCATTTATCCGTATGATAATCACAAGCCAGTTCGTCCCGGCTCGCCCAATATAATCATCGGGCAGAACAACGCCGCCCGTCGGGCAAAAAGCACAGAAAAACACATATAACATTTGGTAGTGTCAGATTAGTTTTGTAATTTTGCAGCGAAATAATCAGACACAGACGACCCGAATATATGGCACAAAATAAATTCCGCGGCCTTGGCATCGCCCTCATCACTCCCTTCCAGACAGACGGCAGCATCGACTTCGATGCCCTCGACCGATTGGTAGAGTACCAGATAAAAGGAGGCGCAGACTTCCTCTGCATCATGGGCACCACGGCAGAAACACCAACCCTGAGCCGCGAAGAAAAGCGCCAGCTAAAGCAGCGACTGGTGGAACGTGTAGCCGGGCGCGTACCCCTGCTGATGGGGTGCGGCGGAAACAACACGGCCGCCATCATGGATGAGCTGCAAAACGAAGACTGGAAAGGAATAGACGGCATCCTGAGCGTCTGCCCCTATTACAACAAGCCTTCGCAGGAAGGCCTCTACCAGCACTTCGCCGCCATAGCAAAGGTCAGCCCCGTGCCAGTCGTACTGTACAACGTGCCCGGAAGGACGGGAGTAAACATGACCGCCGAGACAACGCTCCGCCTTGCACGCGACTTCCAGAACATCGTTGCCATAAAAGAAGCCAGCGGCAACATCACCCAAATGGACGACATCATCAAGAACAAGCCACAACACTTCGACGTCATCAGCGGCGACGACGGCATCACCTTCCCCCTCATCACCCTCGGCGCAGTAGGCGTTATCAGCGTCATCGGCAACGCACTTCCCGCCGAATTCAGCCGCATGGTAAGGCTCGCCCTCAAGGGAGAATACAACACCTCGCTGACCATCCACCACAAATTCACAGAGCTCTTCAAACTGCTCTTCGTGGACGGCAACCCTGCCGGCGTAAAAGCAATGCTCAGCGAGATGGGACTCATCCGGAACGTCCTGCGACTGCCCCTCGTCCCCACCCGGCTCACCACAATGGAAAAGATAAGCCAGATAGTAAGAGAGCTCGGATACTGACACCCGCAAAGCAAACAAATCCATAATCAATAAATAACCTACAAAAAAAGTTAATCAACTATGGTTTATTCACACGAAGTACAGAACATGTGTTGCGTAGCCAAAGGCCCCAACCATGGTCCTGCTCCCATTCCAGAAGAAGGCAAGTGGGTTCAGGCAAAAGAAATCAAGGACATCAGCGGCCTAACCCACGGTGTGGGCTGGTGCGCTCCCCAGCAAGGTGCCTGCAAGCTGACCCTCAACGTAAAGGACGGCATCATCGAAGAGGCACTCGTGGAGACCATCGGCTGCTCCGGCATGACCCACTCCGCAGCTATGGCAAGTGAGATTCTGCCCGGAAAGACCATCCTCGAGGCACTCAATACCGACCTCGTTTGCGATGCCATCAACACAGCCATGCGCGAACTCTTCCTCCAGATTGTCTACGGTCGCACACAAAGCGCCTTCTCCGAGGGCGGCCTGATGATAGGCGCCGGCCTCGAAGACCTCGGCAAGGGTCTCATCTCCCAGACCGGAACACTCTATGGAACCAAGGTCAAGGGCACACGCTACCTGCAGCTCACCGAGGGCTACATCACCAAGATGTACCTCGACAAGGACGACCAGGTCTGCGGCTACGAGTTCGTTCACATGGGCAAGTTCATGGATGCCGTAAAGAAAGGTGTTCCCGCAGACGAAGCCCTGAAGAGTGTCACAGGCACTTACGGCCGCACAAAGGCCGAAGACGGTGCAGTGAAGAGTATTGACCCACGCAAAGAATAAGGAGGAAAAAATATGATACGTGAAGTAAAATTCGAGTCACAGGATCGTCGCATCAAGCAGATACTTGATTGCCTGAACAAGCACGGCATTGCTTCTATCGAAGAGGCCAACCAGATATGTGAGGCAGCAGGCCTTGACCCCTACAAGACATGTGAAGAGACACAGATGATATGTTTCGAGAATGCCAAGTGGGCCTACGTCGTAGGCACTGCCATCGCCCTGAAGGAAAAGGCAAAGGATGCCGTAGAAGCAGCCAACTACATCGGCGAAGGCCTGCAAAGCTTCTGCATACCCGGTTCCGTTGCCGACGACCGTAAGGTCGGCATCGGTCACGGCGAACTCGCTGCCCGTCTGCTCAGCCCCGAGACAAAGTGCTTCGCTTTCCTCGCAGGCCATGAGAGCTTCGCAGCTGCCGAGGGTGCCATCAAGATTGCCCAGATGGCAAACAAGTCAAGACCAGCCGACAAGCCCCTGCGTTGTATCCTGAACGGTCTGGGCAAGGACGCAGCTATGATCATCAGCCGCATCAACGGCTTCACATACGTACAGACACAGTTCGACTACTTCACTGGCGAACTGAAAGAAGTGAAGCGTACTGCCTACAGCAACGGTCCCCGTGCCGCCGTGAACTGCTACGGTGCCGACGACGTTCGTGAAGGCGTTGCCATCCTCTGGAAGGAAGACGTCGACGTCAGCATCACAGGCAACTCCACCAACCCCACCCGCTTCCAGCATCCCGTTGCAGGCACCTACAAGAAGGAACGCATCCGTGCAGGTAAGGCATACTTCAGCGTAGCCAGCGGTGGCGGTACAGGTCGCACCCTGCATCCCGACAACATGGCAGCCGGTCCTGCATCCTACGGTATGACCGACACCCTGGGTCGCATGCACAGCGACGCACAGTTCGCAGGTTCCAGCTCAGTACCAGCTCACGTAGAGATGATGGGCTTCCTCGGCATCGGTAACAACCCGATGGTAGGTTGCTCCGTAGCTTGCGCAGTGCAGGCCGACCTCTACTTGAACAAAAAGTAAGACGCTATTCTTTCTTACAAAAGAAGCTCAACAATCAGGAGGCAAACACCTTGTTAGTGTTTGCCTCTTGTTTTTTATTAATCAGCTCTCATGAAACTATACGACAAAGACACACCGCGAAGCTATATCTCCCCATGCAAGAAATGAGAAAAGCGCAAATGGTTGGTCTCAAGGGGTGCGGCAGGATTGCGGGAGAGGGGAAGGAAGGCGCGAGGGCTATTATATACGGAGGGTGAAGCGGAACGAGAGGCCGCCCGTGGAGGGGCTGTGGACGGTGATGGTGCCACCGTGCAGCAGGACGGCATTCTTGACGATGGAGAGGCCGAGCCCCGTTCCGCCCATCTCACGGCTGCGCCCTTTTTCTATGCGATAGAAGCGCTCGAAGATGCGGGGCAGGTGTTCGGCAGGGATGCCGGCGCCGTCGTCGCTGACGGTGAAGTGCCAGTGGTTCTGCTGCTGCACGGCGGAGACTTCGACGGTGGTGCCCTCGCCGGCATAGTTGACGGCATTGTCGAGGAGGTTGCGGAAGATGCTGTAGAGGAGCGATGGGTTGCCCCGTAAGACAATGTCGCTGGGCAGGCAGTTGTGCAGGGACATGCGGCGGCGCCCTACGGCAAGGGCGGTCTCCTCGACGATGTCCGCGAAGAGGGCCGACACGTCCACGCGCTCCATCTTCAGCAGCTCCGGGGCATAGTCCATCTTGTTGAGCGTGGAGATGTCCTGCAGGAGAGCTGTCAGACGCTGCGCCTGCGAGTGGGTGCGGACGATGAACTGCCGGCGCACATCGTCGCTGAGTCCGGGGTTGTCGAGGATGGTTTCTGTGTAGCCGAGGATGCTGGCCACGGGGGTCTTGAGCTCGTGGGCGATGTTCTGCGTCAGCTCGCGGCGCACGCGGTTCTCCTTCGCTGCCTGCTCGAGGCTGATGCGCTCGTCCATGCGCCTGGCATAGCGGTAGAGGAGGAAGCCGAGCAGCGCCATGACGGCCAGGGAGAGGAGCAGGAGGTGCCAGTAGGCGCCTTCGTCGTGCTGGGAGAGCAGCTTCCAGTCGTAGTCCTTCAGGATGATAAAGAATGTGGCATAGACGAGGAAGACTGCCATGACGCTGAGCCACATCTTGCGTCCCTCACTCATGCGGCTTCGGTTCAAAGCTGTAGCCGAAGCCTATGCGGGAGACGATGCAGGCGGCATAGCTGTTCAACTTCTTGCGCAGGCGGGCGATGTTGACGTCGACTGTCCGCTCCGTGACGATGACGTCCTGCGGCCACACGCTCTCGATCAGCTGCTGACGGCTGAACATCTGCCCGCGATGCTCGAGCAGCAGACGCAGCAGGTCGTACTCCGTGCGCGTGAGGCTGGCCGTATCGCCGTCGACCACCACCACCTTGCTGTCGGTGTCTATCCTCAGCCCCTCGTAGGCGAGCTGCCTGCTCCCGGAGCCTGTGGTCCTGCCGAGCACGGCTCTTACCCTTGCCATCACCTCGCGGACGGAGAAGGGCTTGGTCACGTAGTCGTCTGCACCGAGGCCGAAGCCCTGCAAGGTGTCCTCCTCCGTGTCCCTGGCAGTAAGGAAGATGATGGGGATGTGCCGTGTCCGCCGGTCGGCCTTCAGGCGCCTGGCGAGCTCATGGCCCGACATGCCCGGCAGCATCACGTCAAGCAGCAGCAGGCTGTAGCCCTCTGCGCCAAGCTGCATCGCAGCCTCGGCCGAACGGACAGCCTCGGCTCCGTAGCCTGCTGCACGAAGATTGAAGAGCAGTATGTCGCACAAGTCCTGCTCGTCGTCGACGATAAGTATCCGCTTTTGTTCCATTCCGGATGCAAAGGTACGACGAAGTATGCAATATGCCAAATGTATCGGGAGTTTTCCGGACGAGGGCGCGCGTATTGAGGCCGAGTCCGGCGGAGGACTACTTGCCGAAACGCGCCTGCACGACGTTGACGACGTAGTCGCCCAGCTTTTCCAGCTCGTTGATAATGTCGACGTAGAGGGTGCCGACGGCATAGTCGTACTCATGGTCGTTGACGGCCTGCACGTTCTCTGTCTTCAGGTGCTGACGCAGCTGGTTGATGTCGTTCTCTATGCGGAAGGTCTCGCGTATGTCGTGGTCGCTGCGGTGGCCGCCCATGATGACGTTCATCTGCGTGAGGGCGCTGTCGGCCAGATCCATCATCTCCTGCAGACGCGCGGTCTGGCGAGGCGTGAACTCCTTGCCGCCATCCTGCTTCCGCTCGAGCGTGCGGGCGAGCTTGTAGCAGGCGTCGCTGACCGACTCGAGCTCGCTGACCTCGCGCATCATCTGGCGTATCTTCTGCTTCGTCTCGTCGCTCAGGTGGTCGTCGCTCACCTGTTCCAGGTAGTGCGCTATCTCAATCTCAATCCTGTCGGAGAGATCCTCCTCGTGCTCTATCTGCCTGTAGAGCTCCTCGAAGGCCTTGCCGTCGCCCTCGGCAGAGAGCTGGCGCACCTTGCCGAACATCTGCTGTACGCGCTGGGCAAAGGCTGCCGTCTCCTTCTGTGCCTGCAGGACGGATATCTCGGGCGTCTGCATCAGTCCGGCATGGATGTATTGCAGGCGCAAGGGCTCGGCATCGTCCTTCTCACGGATGACGAAGCAGACAATGCGCTCTATCTGCGGCACGAACCAGATGAGCAGGAACGTGTTGATGAGGTTGAAGGCCGTATGGAACATGGCCAGTACGACGCTGAGAGATGCATCGCCGACCAGACTGCAAACGCCGTCGATGAAAGGATGGAAGACGAAGAGCATCCACAGCACGCCGAAGACGTTGAAGAACATGTGGGCGAAGGCTGCCCGGCGCGCCTGCGTGGAAGCCGACAGGGCGGCCACGTTCGACGTGACGGTGGTGCCGATGTTCTCGCCCATCACCAGTGCAATGCCCTGATAGATAGGCAGTGCACCGCTCGAGCAGAGTATCATCGTTATTGCCATGACGGCTGCCGAGGACTGCACGCACATGGTCAGCACGCCGCCCATAAGGAGGAAGATCAGCGTCGTGGAGAAGCTGTCCGGATCGAACGAGGAGAAGAACCGCAGCACCGCCTCGTTCTCGCCCAAGTGCATGTCCATGCCCGTCTGCCGCAGCGTACCGAGTCCGAGGAAGAGGAAGGCGATGCCGAAGAGGAAGTCGCCCATGATGCGGTGCTGCTTGCGGTAGATGAGGAACATGGCGACGATGAAGGCGGGAAAGACGAAGTCCGTGATGTTGAATGTGAAGCCCGCCGACATGATCCACGCCGTCAGCGTCGTGCCGATATTCGCCCCCATGATGATGGAGATGGCCTGTGCCAGCGTCAGCAGTCCCGCATTGACGAAGGAGACGGTCATCACCGTCGTAGCCGTAGACGACTGCACAGCCGCCGTCACCAGAATACCTGTCAGCATGCCTGTCACGCGATTCGTCGTCATCTTCGCCAGCACGTGCCGCAGCCCCGGCCCTGCCATCTTCTGCAGCGCCTCGCTCATCATTCGCATACCGTAGATCAGCAGTCCCAACGAACCCAGCAGCTTGAACACTGCCATCACATAGCCTTGATTCTCTTCCATAGCCTAACTTGTCTTTATTTTAGCCGCAAAGGTACGGTCTCTCGCGCAGAAAGGCAAGAAAACCATGTTACGATACCGTTACATTTGCCACCCCATATAGACACAGCAACCCCATAGATACGGCAACGGCCAGACCTCCCAAGGCCTGGCCGCACCCTCATGCATATCGCATATAGGCGGATTATTTATCTCTACAGGCAGAACTGCCGTGGAGTCAGCGTATCTCTACCTCCTCCTTCATGTCAATCTCCTGCCCGTTCCTGTCGTAGAACTCATATTGCAGGAAAGCGAGCTTCTGACTGGGGATGACCTTCACGCCGAAGCCATACTTGAGCTGCCACTTGCGGCGGATACTGAAGAATCCCTGACTCAGGAAGGCAGCCACGTAGGGATGCACGTGCAGCGTGAAACGCTTGATGCCGAGCTTGTAGCAGAGGAACTTGATCTTTCCCTCCAGCACGCTCTCGAAAAGGAAGCTGCTCTTGATGGTGCCCGTCCCGTGACAGGAAGGACACGTCTCCTCGACAGCCACGTTCATGACGGGACGTACCCTCTGGCGCGTTATCTGCATCAGGCAGAACTTGCTCAAAGGAAGAATGTTGTGGCGGGCACGATCGCGCTTCATCAGCTCGCACATGTGCTCGTAGAGCTGCTGACGGTCATCCGCCGACTTCATGTCGATAAAGTCAACGACGATGATGCCACCCATATCGCGCAAGCGCAACTGCCGCGCCAGCTCCTCGGCAGCACCAAGGTTGACCTCCAAGGCATTGCTCTCCTGGCTGTCCTTGTTGCGAGTACGGTTTCCGCTGTTCACGTCGACGACATGCAGCGCCTCGGTATGCTCGATGATGAGGTAGGCACCATGCTTGTAGGAAACAGTGCGGCCGAAGCCCGACTTAATCTGGCGCGTAATGTCGAAGTTATCAAAAATAGGCAGCTTGCCCTTGTAGAGCTTCACCACCTCGACGCACTCTGGAGCAATGAGGCTCACATAGTCGCGCACCTCATGATAGACCGCCACGCTGTTCACGTAGATATTCTCGAAGCTCGGATTGAAGAGGTCGCGCAGCATGCCGACGGAGCGGCTCGTCTCCTCGTACACAAGCACAGGCATTTCTTTTGCCAGCTGCACCTTGCGCAGCGTATCCTCCCATCGCGACACGAGAAGCTTCATCTCGGCATCCAGCTCGCTCGCTTTCTTACCCTCTGCCACAGTGCGAACGATGATGCCGCAGTTAGCCGGCATGATACTCTGGATGATCTGCTTGAGCCGCGCACGCTCTGCCGCACTCTTTATCTTGGTAGAGACCGAAACCTTGTCGCCAAACGGCGTAAAGACAAGGAAGCGTCCCGGAAAAGAAATGTCACAGGTCAGTCGCGGTCCCTTGGTGCTGATAGGCTCTTTCACAATCTGCACCAGCACCTCCTGTCCCTGCTGCAGGAAAGTCTGCACACTGCCATCCCTGGGAAGATCGGGCAGCTTCGCGGCCTTCTCAAAAGGGTAAAGGTTCTTGCGGTCGCTCTGTACCTGCTTGAGATACTTGGCATATGAAGCGAACTGCGTACCCATGTCCAGATAATGCAGGAAAGCATCGCGCTCGTGCCCCACGTTGACAAAGCAGGCATTGAGCCCCTGCATCAGCTTGTGCACCTTGGCAAGGTAGATATTCCCCACGGAGAAAGAGACACTCTGCTCTTCCTCCTGATACTCTGCCAGACGCTTGTCCTCGGTCAGGGCAATAGAGATCTTCTTCGGATGTACGTCAATGAATAATTCGCTTGTCACTTGCTTGTACTTGTTATACTATAAAAAAAGGTGACAGAACTGAATACTGCCACCTTTTTGGGCTCTGAGAAGTGCGTCACTTGCTCTTATGTCTGTTCTTTCTCAGTCTTTTCTTACGCTTGTGCGTTGACATCTTGTGTCTCTTATGCTTCTTTCCGTTTGGCATAATTTGGAGTATTTATGGTTAGTACTATTTATATCTACACCTTTTCGGACTGCAAAGGTACAATTATTTTTTCTTAGTAGAAAGACTTTTGCACATTTATTGAAAAAAAAGTTGCATCATAGTCTGTCTGATACACAAAAAGCAGTACTTTTGCACCATGACATCTGCATTTTCCAGCCTTTTGGAACAATGGTACGCCGTTTCGGGGCGCGACCTGCCTTGGCGTCACACCAGAGACCCCTATCTTATCATGCTTTCGGAGCTCATCCTGCAACAGACACAGGTCAGCCAGGGCATGGACTACTACCTACGCTTTGCGGAGCGTTACCCCACAGCCGAGCACCTGGCTGCCGCAAGCGAGGAAGAGGTACTGCTGCTCTGGCAAGGCTTAGGCTATTACAGCCGAGCCCGCCACCTGCATGCCGCTGCAAAACAGATAGCTCAGGCAGGATGTTTCCCAAAGGACTACGCCTCCGTCAGAGCCTTGCCTGGCGTAGGTGACTACACCGCAGCTGCCATCATGAGCTTTGCCTTCGACCAGCCCTATGCAGTAATCGACGGCAACGTGCAACGCGTCCTTTCCCGCTACTTCGGCATCAGCGAACCTGTCGATACCACGAAAGGAAAGAAACTCCTGCGTGCCCTTGCCGACGAAATGCTCGACCATCGTCATGCCGCCCTCTACAATCAAGCCATCATGGATTTCGGTGCCCTGCAGTGCAAGCCCACATCGCCGGCCTGTTCCGTCTGTCCTCTCTCCGACACCTGCATTGCTCTGGAAACACACCAAGTAGACATACTGCCCGTCAAGTCAAAACGCACCGCCATCCGCGACCGCTTCCTTACCTATATATATATACGCACAAAGGATGGACACACCCTGCTCCACCGCCGTGGCAGCGGCGACATCTGGCAAGGCCTCTTCGAGTTCCCCCTGATAGAATCGGAGAAACCCCTCATGCAGTCAGAAGTGGAAAGGCACATATTGACTTCAGGATTATTAGGCTTAGGACTCCTGACCGGGAATGACAAGGAAATATCAGGAAATGGTAATTGGCTGACACCCATTGCCCGAGACGTTCGTCATCAACTCACTCACCAACGACTTCACGCAGACTTCTATTGTCTCTCCCTTCCCGTAAGCATTCCTGTTCCCCAGTCTTCGGACAAAAGCCTGCACCCGAAGCCTGAAGTCTCAACAGAAGACCCCTCAATAGCCAATGCACAATGGATACGTGAGTCCGACCTTGACCGCTATGCCCTCCCCCGTTTGTTAGAGAAACTGCTGGAGATGCAACAAGTTCTCTTATAGTTGCAAAACAAGCATAAGAAAACGCATTCAGGCAATCACTTCATGCACTTGAATATCGTATTCATCAACAGGCACTTCTTCCAAGAGCTGAAAAGGGAAGCAGATGCCTTCCAACTTTGCAGCCGTCAATTTTGGCAAAAGACGGTCGTAATAGCCTTTGCCCCGACCCAAGCGATGCCCCGCCCTGTCGAACGCCATTCCCGGAATGAGGGCTAACCCTACCTCGCCATACTGTTCCTCTGCAAACAAAGATCTCACAGGCTCCATGATACCATAGGCTCCTTGCTCCAAAGAACCCTCACCCTCATAGAGATGCAGATCTAACTCCTCACCCTTTACGACAGGCAGCAGAATCCGCTTGCCACACTCGTATGCACTATGAATAAGGGGGCGCACATCTACTTCGTCGGAAAGGGGATAATAAAGTAGCAGAGTGCTTGACTCCTGCCACCAAGCAGTAGTAAGCACTCTGTTACATATTTTTTGAGACATCGCTGCCAACTGAGCAGCGGTACATTGTTTCTTCTGTGCCCGAATCTGTCGACGCAGGTCTTGTTTGGTCACTTCTTTGCTTTCTTTGCAGCTTTCTCCTTATCCTTGTCGTACTTCTCCCAAAGCTTCTTCTTGATAACAAGCTCCTTCTGTGCCTCTGTGCTGGCTTGCGCAGCAGCTTCAGCAGCAGCCTCATCCTCGGGAGACGCCCAAGCGAACTGGAAACCCTTCTGTACATCCCAATATCCACGGGTAAAATCAGGGAATGCTACAGAACAGCAGTTATTGTCCATCGAGAGAGAGCCAAGCTCTGCCAGGCAGCACCACTCGGCAAGATCATAGACATCCATATCGAGAGGCAGACCATTTTGCAAGCAATAGACAAGACGTGCATCCATAAAGAAGTCCATACCGCCATGACCGCCTACCTTCTGCGCCATCTCACCATACTTTTTGATGATGGGATGCTGATACTTAGCAACAAGAGCCTGTTGCTCTGCGGCAGGCAGAAAACCATGACTGCTCAGGTCGTCCACCTTTGGTGCAACACCGCTTGCTGCAAGCTGACTTTTGTCGAGGGCATAGTGCTGCTCGGGATATTTGGTAGCATAACCCTTGGTACCTGTCAGCTTGTAAAGGCGATTGTAGGGCTGAGGGTTCATAACGTTGTGCTGAATCTCGACAACCTTGCCTTCAGCCGTACGCATAAGAGTCGTAGTCTGGTCGCCATTACGATAATTCGTACAAGGACGTCCGGTCTTCTTCTCCACATACTCTTTACCATGAGCACTCTTCGTGTCCATCGCAACAAGGGTTGTAAAGCGGTCACCGCGATGGATATTCATAGCCAAAGCAACAGGACCGAGGCCGTGGGTGGCATAGACATCGCCACGGTTCTCCATGTTGTACTTCATGCGCCAGCCCAGTTTGTCGGGATCGCTGCCATCGGGATTCTTCCAATAATAATCCCAGAAATCATCAAGGTTATGAATGTAAGCACCTTCGCCACGAAGCACTTCGCCAAACACACCATTCTGAGCCATATTGAGCGTATTAAGCTCATACCAGTCGTAGCAGCAATTTTCAAGAATCATGCAATGCTTACGAGTCTGTTCGCTTAAGTTAATGAGTTCCCAGCACTGCTCCAAATTCATGGCGCTGGGCACCTCAATAGCAGTATGCTTTCCATTTTGCAGGGCACACTTGGCAACAGGGAAATGATGATCCCAGTCAGTAGCGACATAGACGAGATCGATATCAGGACGCTTGCAAAGCTCCTCATAGCCATTTTCACCGCTATAGATGTCTGCAGGTGGAAGTCCGGCATTGCGCAAATACTTCTGGCAACCTTCAGCACGTGCCTCCACATAGTCGCAAAGAGCAACGATCTGTACACCAGGAATGTGAGTAAAACGCTCCACAGCACCAGGACCACGCATGCCAAGTCCAACGAAAGCAACACGTACGGTGGCAAGTTTCGGAGCCGTAAGTCCTAAGACATTCTGCTGACCAGCAGGACGGACAGGAGATTCAACAACGAGGGTTCCCTTATCCCAATGTGTCTTGGTGCTGGGACTGAGACTCTGTGCAAATGATGCAGAACAAGAGAGAACTACCGCAAGAGAAACGGCAAAAATAGGTTTTAGATTCATTGTTTTTCGTGATTTTATGGTTTTATTCGGAACAAAGATAAGGAATTTTCTCTAAACAAACACATTATTTATGCAAAAAAAACATAAATTCAAACTTCTTCTACCGCACCGTACTATATACACATAACAATGTATATCTTTGCATAATTAAATTAGTGAAATGGGAAAGAAGAAACTGCTTGGCAAAACGCTGGACGAACTGAAGACGATCTGTACCGAGGAGGGGTTGCCTGGCTATGCAGCAAAGCAGATAGCAGAGTGGATCTACGGCAAGCGGGTAAAATGCATCGAAGAGATGACCAACCTGTCGCTTAAAAGCCGCACGGTTCTGGCAGAACGCTACACCATAGGCTGTGTGCCGCCATGTGACGTGCAACAAAGCATTGACGGGACAGCAAAATATCTCTTCCCCACAGAAAACGGTCAGGAAGTGGAATGCGTCTTCATCCCCGACGGCGACCGCGCCACACTATGTGTCAGTTCGCAAGTCGGATGCCGAATGGGATGCCGCTTCTGCATGACAGGCAGGCAAGGCTTCGGAGGAAACCTCTCTGCAACAGACATCCTTAACCAAGTCTATTCCGTGCCAAACAGCGAGCTACTCACCAACATTGTCTTCATGGGCCAAGGCGAGCCAATGGACAACCTGGATGCCGTACTACGAGCCACCAGTCTGCTCACTGCTCCTGAGGGCTGGGCATGGAGCCCCAAGCGTATCACTGTTTCCACGGTTGGTGTACGACAAAGTGTGGAACGTTTCCTTTTAGAGAGCAATTGCCACCTTGCCATTAGCCTGCACAATCCTTTCCCAGATGAACGCCTCAAAATGATGCCCTCAGAGAAAACATACGGCATCACCCAGTTACTGACACTACTCCGGCAACAAGACTGGAGTCACCAACGAAGACTCAGTTTTGAGTACATCGTCTTTGACGGTCTCAACGATACAGAGCGTCATGCCCGCGAATTGGTACGCTTGCTCTCCCCTCTGGAATGCCGCATCAACCTGATTCGTTTCCATGAGATACCTGACACACCTTACCATGGCGTTTCGGAGGAAAAGATGGTCTGGCTGCGCGACTACCTGACACATCACGGTGTGACCACCACCATTCGCGCCAGCCGTGGACAGGACATCTATGCAGCCTGCGGACTACTGCACTCGGTTTCTGCCGGGAAATTAGGGACTCATGAAGAATGTAATGCCACATCATAAAAGTAATAACAGATTATGAAACACTATTTATTCTCCTTAACAGCGTTCCTGTGCCTGCTTCTTTTAGGCAGCTGCAAGAGGGAGCACTTCTTTCCACAAGCCAGCGGACGTCCATATGAAGTACTTGTCGTGCTTGACAACAAGACGTGGAATGACCCAGCAGGACGGGCTCTCTTTGACATCCTTGACACCGATGTTCCTTATTTGCCGCAGAGCGAACGTTCATTCCGTATCATGCAGATTGAGCCGAAAAACCTCGACCAGGCCTTCAGCATCTTCCGAAATATTATACAGGTCAACATTGACAAGACACAATACTCCCGCACCGGCATGCGCTTCATGCGCAACAAGTATGCCATGGATCAGATTGTACTCACCATCAATAGTCCGAGCGAGGAAGAGTTCAGGCAGTTCTGCATCGACCACAAACAGGATGTGATTGACTTTCTGACACGCTCTGAAATGAACCGTCTCATCAAGGAACTGGAGAAAAAATACTCAAAAGTCACTTATGATCTGGCTTGGCAAATTTTCACATGTCGTTTCTATGCTCCCAAGGAACTCACCAGTTACAAGGAAGGCGAACATTTTTTCTGGACAAGTAACAACACGGCCAGCGGACTGGAAAACATTGTCATGTACAGCTATCCCTATGAGGGTCCGGAAACGTTCAACAAGGAATACATGCTTGCCAAGCGTGACTCGGTCATGAAGGCAAACCTCCCTGGCGAAAAGCCCGGTATGTATATGAAGACTGATACACTGTGCTCAATGGTCAAGCCTATCGTAGTACACAACCGCTATGCGATGGAGGCACGCGGCCTCTGGTACATGGAGAACGATTGCATGGGCGGTCCCTTCGTCAGTCATTTCCGTGTTGACACTGAGACGAACCGTGTCATTGTAGTCGAGGGCTTTGTCTATGCTCCAGAAAAGATGAAGCGCGGACTGATTCGCCGCCTTGAAGGATCGCTTTATACGCTGCAACTTCCAGAGGAACAATTCTCGCTCATTGACACAGGGATGGAAGAGGAGAAAGCCCCCACACAACAATGAACTGCTCATATAAGAACGTGACACAATAACCAGACATACATGGAGAAACTCAAGATAGCCATCATCCAAGGCAACTACGATGCCACAACTCAGGAACTCGCGGATAAACTCTTCGAAGATCCTGCCATGCATGAGATCTGCACACCCATTGTCTATGGTGCAGGGCAAGAGGAAACAGCCTTTAACGACCTCAACGATGGTAAGGTAGCCGCGTTGGTACTTGGTCAGACAAACGAACCGGCAAAGTATCTTGCCAATGCCACCGAGATTATAGTAACTGGAAGGACACATGTCATGCCAACTGCAGAGGAGCCGACCGCAGAAGATGTCATCAAGCTTCGCAACGTCCTTGAACGTGACTTTGACCTGCGTTCGCCGCGTATTGCCATTGTCCAGGAGACTGGCATGCAAAACCCAGACCTTGCCAATCAAGTCACAATAGAGCAGGGCATCAATACCTATGGCCCCTATACCTTAGAACAGATTTTGGCAGAGGACACAATAATACATTTCGACGGCATCATCGTCAGAGGCAAAGAACTTGCACAACATATCATTGTAGAAGTTGCGCAGGAAGCCCCCGTCTGCTACTATGCCGGCGGAAATACGGTCATTACTGCTATCTGTCTGCCGGGACAGACGAAAGAAATTGAAGAAGGAATAGCCGATGTTTCCTGGCTGACGCATCCTTTTTATACTGCCATCGACGTTATCCGAAATCGTGTTTTTTATGACGAGGCACGAAAAAACATCCTTCCCAAGCTTTTCCGCGACAAGAGAGACGAGCGCAAGAGAGATGAGGCAGCACAGGCAAATAAGAAAACTGATAATACAGAAACGGCATCATGACTACAAATCCCGATATGCAGACGTTGATGAACCGCTATGGCATAGTGGGACGCAACGAAGCACTGCGTGAAGCTCTCGCCACAGCCGTTCTCGTGGCACCCACCGACCTCTCCGTCCTCATACAGGGCGAAAGCGGCGTGGGTAAAGAAGTCATTCCACGTGTCATACACGACTATAGCAAAAGACGCGGCAAAACATACATTGCCATTAACTGCGGTTCCATACCCGAAGGAACTATTGACAGTGAGCTTTTCGGACACGAAAAGGGATCCTTTACCAGCGCTATTGGTGAACACGAGGGTTATTTCGGTACAGCTGACGGCGGTACGCTTTTCCTTGATGAGGTAGGCGAACTGCCTATGAGTACGCAGGCACGATTGCTGCGCGTCTTGGAGACAGGCGAATACCTGCGAGTAGGCAGCAGCATGCCACGCAAGACCAATGCACGTATCGTGGCTGCGACCAACGTGGACATCCCCAACGCCATCAAGCAGGGACGTTTCCGCGAAGACCTCTACTATCGCCTCTGCACCATCAACATCAAAATACCGCCCCTTCGCGACCGCCAGGGAGATGCCGTTCTTCTTTTCAAGAAGTTCGCCCTCGACACTGCACAACGCTACAACATTCCAGAGCCCATACGCCTCACTTCGGAGGCGGAGGCCGTCGTCAATTCCTACAAATGGCCTGGCAATATACGACAGTTGCGCAACATCACGGAACAGCTGAGCATCCTCTCCCAGAGTCGCAACATCACGCCGGAAATGCTTGCCAAGCATGGCATTACCCCTAACTCCGAGGCTGACACCGGCATTGCTACCATAGAAGGGAGTAACAAATCGAGCACCCAGCATGATTACGAACAGGAGATAAAAATTTTGGCTCATGCCGTCTTTGAACTTCGCTCTGAGGTGCAGGAACTCAAACAGAAGCTGCACGGAGGCGAAGCATGGCACGACGCACAGACCGGCACGACAATGCCTGTGCCCATTAATACTCAGAAAGGTACACCACCGATAGCACATACTTATCGTTCCTTGCATGAAGGCAGAAATACCCATCCTCTTGACGTGGATATCCCTACTGCTGAGGAAATCATTGATGATGAGACGCTCAATATCGGCGACATGGAGAAACGAAACATTCTGCTTGCACTTCAGCGCAACCACTACCGGCGCAAACTGGCTGCTGAAGAGCTTGGCATCAGCGAACGCACACTCTATCGGAAAATCAAAGCCTATGGTATCGATGAATAAACGCTTGGTTCGCACTTTGCCGTTGCTCGCCGCACTGCTTGTATCGGCATGTACCATCAGCTATCGCTTCAATGGTGCCAGCATCGACTATGAGACGACAAAGACCATCCAGATTGACAACTTTCCCATACGCAGCACCTATGTCTGGGCTCCCATGCAAAGTATATTCCAGAACAAGCTCACAGACATCTACGCCAGCCAGACAAAACTACAACAAGTAAAAAAGAACGGTGACATGCAGCTCGCCGGCGAGATAACAGGATTCGACCAATACAACAAGGGTATTTCCAGCGATGGTTACAGCAGCCAGGTACAGCTTAAGATGACTGTCAACGTTCGTTTCGTCAACAACAAGAAGCATACCGATGATTTTGAACGTCAGTTCTCCGCAACTGCGGAGTACGATGCCTCGCAACAACTCACGGCTGTGCAGGAAGAACTTGTCACACAAATGGTTAAAGACATCACCGACCAGATATTTAATGCTACGGTAGCCAATTGGTAAACGTCCCACATACTCATTTCACCTCTGCAAGAAGACTATGCAACGACAACTCATAGACTATATCCGGCGCCCCGACACCATTGACGAAGATGCTGCGGCACATTTACTCGCCCTCACGCAGGAGCATCCCTATTTCCACATAGCCCGCATCCTGCTCCTGCAGGCTCTTTATAAAATGCACGCTCCTGCCTATGATGAGACATTGCGCCGAACTGCCATTCTTGTGCCCGAGCGAGAAGCCATCTTCCGGCTCACAGAGGAGCCTCACTATACGCATGCCGAAGAACGCAAACGCTATGATGACGTGAGCGAACCATCTGCCTCACGCACGGTAAGTCTGATAGACAACTTCCTTGAAGCACAGACACCCATTGCACCTGTCAGCCATCCCATCGATGCTACACAGGACTACATTGGCTACCTACTGCAGCGTGAAAGCCAGGAAGGACGCGAAAGCCAGGAAGCACTCCCTATGAACGGTGGCGGAGTCGTAGAGGAGTTCCTGGAGAATGAACCCGGAAGAATCATCCTGGATGAGGCGGTCGAGCGAGTGGCCGAGAAGAATGAACCGCAAGCGGAAAAAACATCCCCAAAAGGCGGAGAGAATGAAATTCTGACTGAAATAATGGCTGGCATTTACATCAAACAAGGCAAATATGAGAACGCAGTCAAAATTATCAGGCAGCTTTCCTTGAAATATCCAAAAAAAAATCGTTACTTTGCAGACCAAATACGTTTTCTTGAGAAACTAATAATAAATAATAAACACAAATAACACATGTACACATCTATCGTAATCCTGATTGTACTGGCTTCCATCTTCATGTGCCTTATCGTACTGATTCAGGAATCAAAAGGCGGCGGCTTAGCTGCAGACTACGCCAGCAACAACCAGATTCTGGGTGCTCCCAAAACAACTAATTTCATTGAGAAGGCAACATGGGGTCTTGCCATCACCATGATTGCCCTGAGCGTTATCAGTGTCGCTTGCTTGCCTGGATCGGGTAGTTCCGACTCTGTCATCATGCAGCAAGCCATCGAACAGGCTCCCACCAATCCCGGCAACATTCCTGCCATGGAACAGCCTGCTGCTACCGATGCACCTACTGAGGCTCCTGCCCAGTAATCTCACAGAGTAAGCACAAAAGGGGCAAGGAGCAGTTTCTGTTTCTTGCCCCTTCTCTATATCCGCCATGACTAAAGGAATACTTATTGCTGACAGCGGCTCCACCAAGACCGATTGGCTTCTTGTCCGTCCCGACGGAACATACACTGAACTGCACACCGATGGCATCAATCCCGCGCGCGACGCGCGCGCTATTATATATAATGTAATACATCAACAACTACTACCCAGGCTTCCGCTTCGCGCAGAGTTGCAAACCGTTTATTTCTATGGCGCAGGTTGTATAGAACCGTTTAGCAGCAATGTGAAAAGCGTCCTTCATGAACTCATGCTTGATTGTAGGATAGAGGTAGAAAGTGATTTGCTTGGAGCCGCACGAGCCCTTTGCGCACATGAACCGGGCATTGCCTGCATCCTGGGTACAGGTGCCAATAGCTGTCTCTATGACGGCAAGAAGATTACGCGCAACACACCGCCTTTGGGCTATATCTTGGGCGATGAAGGCAGCGGAGCCATGCTGGGCAAGACGCTGCTCTCAGACCTCTTCAAGGGTATTCTGCCCGATACGCTCAGGCAAGACTTCAACAGCAAGTACAAGTTCTCACAGGCAGACATCATAGAGCATGTCTATCGCAAACCTGCTGCCAATGCCTTTCTGGCTTCTTTTGTGCCCTTCATTGCAGAACATCGCACACATCCTGCCATCCACGACATGCTGGTCAATGCCTTTCGCCTGTTTTTGACACGAAACGTTGCTGCTTACGGACAGTCCGCCATGCCTGTTCACTATGTCGGCGGCATCGCTTATCAATTTGCTGAAGAACTAACCAAGGCTACCACTGCAACAGGCATGATAATGGGCAGAATTTTGCGCCGACCCATTGAAGAGATCGCGAAATATCACTGTTTCACATGATTTTTTACCCTGTTAAGCACAAAAACAACAAAATATGTTACAAAACATATAACCAAACCTTGCAGAGTGCATAAAAATGCCGTACCTTTGCATCAGTTATCCTGAAAACAATCTTTTTACCTTAAACAAAAGCTAATACCAAAGTGGAAGAGAGTAGCTGTGAAGCCACTCTCTTTTTTTTATGGTCCGCTCCAATCTTTGGGATGAAGCGCGGCCTGTGCATTAAAAGTGAATGAAAACCAATAATAGAATAGTACAGACAAGTCAACATAGAACAGATATGATACAAAAACTGACGTTAGAAGTCTGCTGCGCCGACTTACAGAGCGTTCGTGCAGCCGTAGAAGGAGGTGCCCATCGTATAGAGCTATGCCAAGCCCTTGCCTTGGACGGCCTGACACCGTCTGCAGGCATGATAGAACAGGCTGTGGATATGGGCATACACGTCCAGGTACTCATCCGTCCCCGCGAAGGGAATTTCATGTACGACAGGGACGAAGTGTCCTGCATGCAACGCGACATACGGCATGCACGGGAGTTGGGAGCAGGTGGCGTAGTAATCGGTGCATTAAGACCGGACGGTAGCATTGACGAAGAAACGATACGCCGCCTTGCAGGTGAAGCAGAAGGCATGAACATCACCTTCCACCGTGCATTTGATGTCTGTGTACGGCCGGAAGAGGCTCTGGAACAAATTATATCCTTGGGCTGTCATCGCCTGCTCACCTCCGGTCAGGCCGCCACGGCAGAACAAGGCATTCCCCTGCTCCGAAAGTTAGTGAAACTGTCAGCAGGTCGTATATCCATCATGCCGGGAGCAGGAGTCAACGCCCAGAATGCCCGACATATCCTTGACCAGACAGGTGCATACGAAATACACGGATCCCTGCGCAATAACGGACATACCGATGCAGAACTGGTACGCACCATCATAAATGGCTGA
>JAFLUV010000199.1 GCA_022508635.1 Prevotellaceae bacterium | reverse complement strand
TCCATTAGATAAGCATTGATATGTCTAACTTTTGTCAGTTTGTCATTATCATATAACAAGCACTCGTTCTCTTGATAGTCATCTTTGCTGAACCCTACGATAATACAATGCACATGAGCTTTCAGAGAAGATTCGCTGTCCCATCGGAAAGTGCGGTAGGCAAAATCAATGCGCAGGCCGTCTTCCATGAGCGGCTGCCAAAGGTTAGCCACCTGCTCGCCCTGGCAAATGCTGTTGGTGGACACAAAAGCCGTCTTGATGTTTGGCTGACGTTTCATCAGACTGTCTGCTTTCTTGTACCAGCAGCACACATAGTCCATGTTGCCGACGTTCTTCCATCGCGCACCGAAGATGCGAACTACATCCTGCTTCTGACTTTCACTCATCTGCCTTGCACCGACAAACGGCGGATTGCCTATGATGTAGTCGTAATGCACCCCAATCCGTTTGTTGGGTTTTGGGCCACGCTGCAAGTCGGAAGTTATCAGGTTCACCTCGTCGTATTCCACGACTGGCTCACTGGCCATCTGCGACTCATCCTCAAAAATAACGAACGTGTTCTTGGCATGAATGGTTGGGATGTTTGACGGAATATCTATCACATCCCAATCCATCCGCAGCGCATTGCCTTCGCGTATGTTCGCGTAAGATTTCAGCGGCAGGAAGTCGATGTCCTGACGGATAATCTTTTCCGTCTCGGCCAACATCTGAGCCTCGCTAATCCAGAGGGCCGTCGTGGCTACCGTTACGGCAAAATCGTTAATCTCGATGCCGTAGAACTGACGGATGCTCACCTTGATGGGGTTCACCTCCTCAAAGCCGAGGAACGACTGACCGTGGTAGCGCTCGCGTATGGCCTCATTCTCCAGGCGGCGGAGCGACAGGTAAGTCTCGGTAAGGAAATTGCCTGAGCCGCAGGCAGGGTCAAGGAAAGTCAGCGAAGCCAGTTTGTTCTGGTAGGCATCGAGTTTCTGCTGCCGCTGCCGCTCTATCTTTTCTTCCAAGATGTCATCCAGCTCGCGCCGCAGGTCGTTGAGAAACAGCGGGTCAATGAGCTTGTGGATGTTCGCAATCGACGTATAGTGCATACCGCCGCAGCGGCGTGTCTCGGGGTTGAGCGTGCTTTCAAACACTGCACCGAAGATGGTAGGCGATATTTCGCTCCAGTCGAAGTCGAGGCTGGCGTTTTGGAGCAATGTCTGTTTCAGCTCCTCGGTAAACTGAGGTATCTCGATTTCCTCCTCAAACAGTCCGCCGTTGGTATAAGGAAAGGCTTTCAAGTCGTCGCGCAAGAATCGGCTGCGCTGCTCTATGGGCTTGTTCAGCGTTTCAAACAGTTGCAGGAGTGCCTGGCGCATACTCTCGGCATCAAACTTCACAAGGTAGTCATGAAACTGGTCATGGGCAAACACGCCTGCATCCTCGGCATAGAGGCAGAACACGATACGGACACAAAGGATGTTCAGCCACCGCAAAGCCTCGGGCGAATTGTCATCGTATTGCTTCAGCAGAGCCTCGTAAATCCTTCCGACTATCTCGCCTGCCTGCATCGACACCTGCATTTCCTTGCTCAGATGTTCATTCTTGGCATCAACGAGAAACATCAGCCGATAGTACTCCTTGCCTAAGTTCTCCAGCAAAATCTGCTCCGGCTCACCATTCGGCTGCTCCATGTCGTAGACTAAAAACTCAGCGAAATTGCAGGTCACAATCCAGCGGGGATGCTCAGACACGGGCAGGCTGACCACATACCGACGAGCCTGCTGGAAAGGATTCAGCATCGAACCGTCGCTTTGCAGGATTCCCTTGCGCAAATCCTTGCCCAACGACTTCTGCTCAATCAGCACACGGGTGGACGGAATACGCCCGTCAATGAAGTTGGAGGCATCCACCATCCGATGCTCCTCAAAACGTATGAAGCCGTCTGCTGGTGTCTCAATGCCAAACACACTGGTCAGCAGGTCAATCCAAAAGAGTTGCGATTCGCCTCTCTCATATCCCCTGCCTTTCCACCGCTCTGCAAACTCCGCAGCCGCAGCCGCCATTTGTTTTTCCGTCTTCATAATTACGATATTGTGGCTTTTAGTTTCTGATTTGCAAAGATAACAAAAAAATCTGACTTTGCCAAGCGTTTTTCAGAAAATCTTTCATTCTGCCGTATGTTCACCAGGTATTGTTTTCTCTTGTCGTGGAGCAAAAAATCATTTAAAAAATCTTAGTTTTAGTGAGTTTGTGAATAAAATCCTAAGACTGCGCAGTGGGGAGGCTGTCAACGAGGGAAAAATCTTGCGTCCCGTTGGTAGCAA
>JAFLUV010000198.1 GCA_022508635.1 Prevotellaceae bacterium | reverse complement strand
TCCCTGAGATATTACAGCCGATTCGCCGCCAACGGAACTTGCCCGCACCTTCGCCGTCACTGTCCCAGGAAAGCAACACATGTTTTGCACGGCCGATAACCAGACTGTCAGGTATTAAGCCAAAGTGCCTACTGTCTGTAGAATTGTCGCGATTGTCGCCCAATACATAATAATACATCGTGCCCTTATCTTCCACCATACCGACTATGCGCTTCACCAATACGGTCTTCTCATCATCTTTTGCGTGAAAAAGGATAACGTCACCTTTCCGGAAAGATCTAAAGCCGGGAAAGCGGTGATACCCCCAGTCATTACGTTCATCCATCTCGCGAAGGGGCTTGATCCAAGTAAAGGCATTTACGACGGGAATGTCCGCAAACCTCCTTGGCATGAGAGCCCCTCCGCTTAGTTTATCCACACTATAGATCTCTATCGGCTCTATGGCAGGTATCATACTGGGAGAGTCTACAAGGTATACTTCGCAAATAGCAACCCTCACTACCAGCACAGATAGGAAAACGATAATATACAATCTCCACGTTGGCATCATCTATCTGAAACCCTTTCGCTGATTACATCGTCACTTGAAGGAGATTGAGATTGAAAAATCGTCCTAAATAATGTATTGCCCTTCAAAATATTCAAGTAGTCATTAAATAAATAGTCAAAATCCTCTGACGGGGAATATGCCATAGTTATCAAACCGGTTTTGCCCGTTATCAAAACTACGGGTTTTGATAATTTGTCCAAATCTCCTGCAATAACGGACAGGTCGCCCACCATATACATGTCGTTTCGCAGATTCTCTCGCATTTTGCTGATATAAAGCTGACGTAAGTCATAGTTATGGAATAACAGGCCGATGCTTGATTCGCCCAGGCTGTCATTTACCTGCTGAAGCTTCCCCATAACGTAATCCACGCAACTTTTGCAGTAACTCGATGAGAAATAGATGTATACCTTGGGAAATGCCTGATCTACGTCGCCTAATCTATAAATCATGTCATCTAACGTACGGACATATTCTTGGCTCAAGTCTACACCGATTATCTTATTCAGTTCATTATTCTCAAAGAAATGTCCTTCTATCCGATTCTGCTTTATTTTTACATATTCAAGCTCGTTTTCCAGATCCTGTCTCGCTTTCCTATCTCGAATTTGACCAATACCCAGGGATAGACCCAGAATCAGAATCACAAGAAACGAGATTAAAAAGTAGCCGTACTTATTTGTATTCATTTTATTATTCTATTATATGGTATTCTTACTAATACAGGATTATTTTTCATGTCGTTGAGATCTTCACAGAGGAAGAGGGCTTCGTCTGCCGTATAGGCTGCAAACAGCATCGGCTTCAGCTTGCCTGTCTTGTCCACAAGGCGGAAGACACGTGCAGAATGACCATGCTTGTCGTAGACGACAAAGTTGACTTGCTGCTTCCAGGTGAAGAGGAACATCAGCCGATTGTCTGTCTCGTAACAGCAGTATGTGACTGTGGCCTTGTCTGCATTCTCAGGAAGGTTGGAATACGCGCACAAATCCACGAAATCCTTACCTGCCTTCTCATCCTCCGTAAACTTGTAGCTGCCAAAGTCCACGTAGTAGGCCTTCACCACTTCCTTCTCGTCGGGAATCACCCTGTAGATGGTATCATAGAAAGCCTCGGCATACAGCAGCGTGTTGGTCGAAGGAGAATAGCGCAACTCGTGGTGCGTCGTACCATCCTTTTTCACTAGGCCATTCAAATGATACATCAGCTCGCCGGAAGGAGAAAAGACAGAGAACGCCGGAGTTGCAATCTCATCGCCCTGATAGCAGTTGTTCGACAGGTAGGTGCCGTCAGTGAGCCCGTAGAGAGTGCTCGGATAGATGTTCCCCTCACCGGGCTGAATATCCGTCTTGGACTGATACTTGCCAGAAGCATCATAGTAGTTTATCTTGCGCGAATTCCAGTCGAAAACACAGAGCCGGTTTCCTGAAACAAACATATTTCGAGTATCAAGGTACTCCGAATTGCCATGACCCTGGGCACCGATATGCCCGACGTACTTCCCCGCACCATCAAACCTAATGACGGACTTCGCAGTGGAGACAATAAACTCATCACCTGCCTTCTCAATGTTCGTCACATAAGAGAGCAGCGACTCGTCCGTAGTCTCCAGGGGAATTACGTCACAATCGCTCACGTCTATAGAAACAATCTCGTCAAATGGGATCTGAATACGATCCATCTCCACATTACCATAATTCTCATGGTATAAAGAGACACAGCCGGCCAGCGTAACAAATACCAGCCCAAAGACAACAATAGTACTTTT
>JAFLUV010000197.1 GCA_022508635.1 Prevotellaceae bacterium | reverse complement strand
ATGAGTGTCTTTTTCCTCCCACTCGGGTGGGTGTTCAGGATCACTCGGGTGGATGTTTAAGATCACCCGAGTGAATTACCCTGTTCACTCGAGTGAAATCATCGTTTGACTCGAGTGAATCGATGAGTTGACTCGAGTGAAAATGGACGGGTATTTTCTGGACAGCAATTTATTGAATAACCCATGCTGAACATCATGTCAGCAGATGTATATCATCTATAAGATTATTAACAACTTACAATTTTCCTCCATCGAGTGATTAAAAAACTGTCACCAATGAGCAATGCCGTGTGCTACATGAATCTTTTGGCGATAGTAAAGCAGCGAGCACGCATGCGCCGTTGCAGGGGAAAACGTTCTTTCCACGTTTCGGGAGTGAGCAAGGTGCTGTTGTTTACATCATCGGCATAGATTTGTTGCAGGGCGTGCGTCGTGGCCGGGTCAAAGATGAAGGCGTTCACTTCATAGTCGAAGCAGAGGGATCGTGCGTCGAGATTTGTTGTTCCCACCGTACAGAAGAGGCTGTCTATCATCATGACTTTGCTGTGATGGAAGCCGTTTTCGTAGTAATAGACTTCTGCGCCACGCTTCATGAGCTTGCGCATCTCCAGTCCTACGACATCGTCGTTTGCTTTGCTGTCGCTCTTTGTGGAGACCATAAATTGTACCCTTACACCTCGTTCCAGTGCTCTGCGCAGTGCTGCCCGTACCTCGCCGAAGAGTCCTGCGTAGGGGTTGACTATCTGAATCAGATGGTCGGCATTGTCAATGGCTATGCAATAGGTCTGCCGCATAATCCGGGGTGTCTCTTGCGGCCAGCGTGAGGCAAAGGCAACGTAAAGTGAGGCTGAATCTTCTATAGACGGTTGCGGCAGGTTGCGTGTTTCCCTCTCTGCGGTTCGTTGGCTTGGCCGTAGTGAAGGCTCTCCGTTTTCCTTGTACCACATTTTCTGGAATAGTTCCTCGTAGGCTTGCACGATGGAACCGCTCATGCGGATATGCATGTCGCGCCAGTTTCCTACTTTCGGCTTGCCGTGCAGGTAGTAGTCCGCTACGTTCATTCCTCCTGTGTAGACTGTCTTGCCGTCGATGACTGCTATCTTGTGGTGGTTGCGGTGCATGAGGTGGTTTACCCAGGGGAAGCGCACGGGGTCGAAGGCTGTTATCTGTATGCCTGTTTGCCGGAGATGTGCCTGTAGCGTGTCGGAGAGCGGCAGGTCGCTGTGCCTGTTGCCGAAGCTGTCGAAGATGATGCGCACGTCTACTCCCTGCTGCGCCTTGCGGTATAGTTTCTCCAGGAGGACGCCGCAGATGCTGTCCTGCTGGAACTTGAAGTAGTCCATGTGGATGTATTCCCCGGCATGATCTATTGCATCGAACAGGTCGCGGAACTTCGTCTCGCCTGTTGGCAGGAGCTTTACCTCGCTGGCTTCGTAGAATGCAAGTCCCAGCTGCATGAAGTCGCGTTTGGTACGCTCGGCAGCATCCTCTGCCTGCACGTGCGGGCAGAGGAGTACCCAGAGGGCGAAAAAGAGTGTTTTCTTGCCGACCATGGCTGCAAAGGTACGAAATTATCCTGATTCTTAGCTGCTAATTCTTAAATTCTTTGTATCTTTGCAGCCGTAAAAGTAACGACTAAACAGGAAACGGAAGATGAGTAAAGTTGTAATCAATTCCTACGAGGACTTCCTACAGTACGTAGGCCAGGAGCTTGGCGTGAGCGAATACGTGGAGCTCGACCAGGAGCGCATCAACATGTTTGCCGATGCTACGCTCGACCACCAGTGGATTCACGTCGACACGGAGAAGGCTGCAAAGGAGAGTCCCTTCGGTCAGACCATAGCGCATGGCTACTTGACCCTGAGCCTGTTGCCCTACCTGTGGGATCAGATAATCGAGGTCAACAACCTGGAGCGCATGATGAACTACGGCATGGACCGCATGAAGTTCGCCCAGCCGGTGCTGAGCGGTCAGCACATCCGCATGAAGACCAGGCTGGAGGAGCTGGCCAACCTGCGCGGCGCCATCAAGACGACCATCAAGTTCACCATCGAAATCCAGGAAACGGGCAAGAAAGCCCTTGAAGGACTGGCAACGTTCATCTACTACTTCAAGCAGTAGGCAAGGAGAGAAGCAAGGGGGCATCGAGAAAGATGCCCCCTTTTTTGTTGCTTAGACCAGACCGCTCGTCAGGAAATCGTCCTCAGTCGTAAAATCTGTCGGCAGACGACATGCAGGTCTTTTTCTGCCTTCTGCAAAGTCTTCCTGTGCAGGGATAACCATCCCTGAAAGCAGCCATCCGTATGACTTGCCCGATTCATACGTATCATTTGCTCAATTCATACGTATGATTCGCTCCAATCATCCGTATGATTTACTCAGATGATACGGATGACTGACTCAAATCATGCGGATGATTTGCTCAAATGATG
>JAFLUV010000196.1 GCA_022508635.1 Prevotellaceae bacterium | reverse complement strand
AGAGAGAGTTGGGCGGATGATGGGGTCGTTCAGCATGACAAGATTGTTGTTCTTGAACTGCATAGTGCCGATGTACATCAGTCGGCTGTGGATGCTTTCCGTGCTATTGTGTGCATGAAAAACAATGCGCAGGATGCCTTCTTTGTCGTAGAAGAGTGAGTGATGTCCTGTACCAACGAGGTCGTCCCAGCGACGCAGGATGGGGTTGTTGGGATACTTTGTCCAGGTACCGGTGGCAATGTTTGTTGCATAGGCATAGCCAACGGCATAGTCCTGGCTCTGGTAGTCGTTGCCTGAATAGGTAAGGTAGTAGCGTTTACCTTGCTTGATGACGTTTGGCCCCTCGTTGACGCGTCCCATCTTGAGCTCCCAGGACTGCGATGCTGCGAAACATTTGCGCATGGTGCCTGCGACAGGTGTGATGAAATCGTCCGAGAGTTTTGCCTGCCAGATGCAGTTGCCGTCGGTGAAGCGCACGAAGAAAATGTAGGCAGTGCTGTCCTCGTCGATGAAGACGTGCGAGTCAATGCATTTTTCGTCGCCGATAAGATTGTTCATCTGATATGTTCCGACTTGTTTGAAAGGACCCTTTGGTGAGGTGGAAGTTGCAGCATAAAGGTGCTCGTTGGCAGAGTAGTACATAATGTACTGCCCCTTGATACGGTAGACCTCTGGTGCCCAAAACCATCTTGTCTCGGTGGTGTTTGCTTTATTGAGGGCTTGTCCCTCGTCTTTCCAGGTGCGCAGGTCACTGCTCGAATAGCATCGGATGCCGCTATCATCGTGTGTGCCATAGGCGTAATAGGTTTCACCATCGAGCAGGATGTAAGGGTCTGCAAGCGGAATCTGGCTCTTACCGCCTTCTGCCTTTGCGATAAAAGGAGAAAGCAATGCTAACAGTCCCCAAATGAAGGTTTTCTTTTTCATACTTATCTGCCTTAGTATTATAATAAATGTAAATGGGGATGTGTCAAGACAGGCACATCCCCTTAACTATATCACGAATGTTATACTTTTCTTACTTGATCTCCCAGCCTGCCGCCTTTGCCATTTTCTTGCTTATCTCTGTGTTGTCGAAACGGCCATGGAACTGTTCTGCGCCGACACCGATTGCGAACGCAGGAACGTAGCCGTTGCTGTGGCCGCCGCTCTGCCAACCTATCATGGCGCATTCGGAAATGACGTGCTTCACTGTTCCTGCAAGACGTCCAGGACCTTTCCCGTCTTGAAGTTCCTTGAAGGATCGCTCCAGACGAGCTGTCTGATCGTCGTTCACGTCCACGGTATCCCAGAAACCGAAATTCTCGGAGAGGAATTTCTTGGCAACATCCCAGGTGAAGGCATCGCCCATCTTCTCTTTCTTGGCATTCAGCTCACGTTCCAGCTTTACCATGCTCATACGCTGAGAGGCAACGACCTTGAGGTTAAGCTCGTAAGGACCACGTCCAAGTACGAGTCCGCCTGTTTCGTGATCTGCGGTTGTAACGATGAGTGTTTCATCGGGGTGTTGCTGATAGAATTCGTAGGCAACTTTTACTGCATTGTCCATGTCGATAAGCTCGCTGATGAAGGCAGGATCGTTGGAATGGCAGGCCCAGTCAATTTTTCCGCCCTCAACCATCAAGAAGAAACCATCCTTCTGGTCTTGTTTTTTCATGAGGAAATTGATGGCTGCGCGAGTGATATCCTGCAGAGTCAGATCGTTTTTTGTGCGGTCGATAGCGTAGGGGATTGAGCCACGCTCTACCTTACTTGCCTCTTCGGGCTGGAAAAGAATCATCTTCTCTGCCTTTTTTGCTTTTTTCTGATACTCTTTGTATCCACGCGCTATGGTGAAGCCGTTTGCTTTTGCCTGTTCGTAGAGGTTGGAACCACCATCAGGGTTTTCTGGCTTCACGAAGTCCGATGCACCGAAGAAATCAACGTTGGTCTTGATGAGTTGCTCGCCTATTTTGTAGGAATCGCCACGGTTTCCGACATGAGCATAGAAAGCAGCGGGCGTAGCATGGTCAATGCTGACGCTTGTCGTGATGCCCACGGCTGCTCCGGCCTCACGAGCCCAGTCGGCAATGCAGGTTATAGGGGTCGTCAAATCCTTCAAGACACCCAGTGCACCATTCTTCGTCTTGTTTCCGCTGGCAAGGGCTGTGCCGCCTGCTGCCGAATCGGTTACGCCGTTAGTGGCACTTTGCGTGTTGACGAAACCCGCATAAGGAAAGCTGGGGAAGCAAAGTTCCTGGATGCCGATACGTCCTTCCAATGCTCCGAGGTATGTTTCGGCTGCATTTACCTGGTTGACACCCATGCCGTCGCCGATAAAATAGAACACATACTTAGCCTTGCCCTCAGCAAAGATGGTAAGAGCAAATGCAAGAATGCTCAAAAGAGAAAAAAAACGTTTTGTCATGATTATTGATATTTATGTTGTTATATCAGGATGATATTTTTTCAGACTACAAAGATACGAAAATAAGAAAGAAGGGCAAAGAGAAACGCAAAATTTTTTGGAGATAAATCGAATAATCCCCAATTGCTCATTAGAAGTTTAGGGTGATTATTGAATTTTGTAACAA
>JAFLUV010000195.1 GCA_022508635.1 Prevotellaceae bacterium | reverse complement strand
ACTTGCCAGCGAAGCCACCCTGAGCGGTGTCATACTTCAGCAGGTGAGCCAGCATTTTGGGGCTGGTCAGGTCGTTGATAGCAACTACTTCATAACCTTCGGCCTCGAACATCTGACGGAAAGCGAGGCGACCAATACGGCCAAAACCGTTAATAGCGACTTTTACGTTTGCCATTTCTTTTAGTAATTTAATTTAGGTTTTATAATTTTATTGAACTATGTTCTATTATTTTTTTCCTTTTATATTTCTTCTTCTTCAAATCACGTATCAGCCGCAATTACAATAGTGAGCTGACTTGCATGTAGCGAAAATCAACACCAAAAGTAGGCAAAATGATACGTAAATGAAACTTTTTCTCACTTTTTCTTTAATTTCCGCTGCAAAATTACAAAATTCTTTTTAATTTAGCGCTCAATAACCAATAAAATTATCATCTATATGTCATTTATTCAAGATTTCAAGGCGTTCGCGCTCAAAGGTAACGTAGTAGACATGGCAGTCGGTGTCATCATCGGTGGTGCATTCGGCAAAATAGTGACCAGCGTGGTCAACAACATCATTATGCCCCCTATCGGCGTACTGACCGGTGGCGTAGATTTCACCGATTTGAAACTCGTCATCAAGGAGGCAGAAGGAGAGGCAGAAGCCGTGACGCTCAACTATGGTGCTTTCATACAGGATGTAGTAGACTTCCTCATCATTGCTTTCTGTATCTTCCTTATCGTGAAAGGCATCTCAGCCTTGAGCCGTAAGAAGGAAGAAAATGTACCGGCTCCGGCTCCCGAACCAAGCGCAGAAGAGAAACTCCTGACCGAGATTCGCGACCTGCTCAAGAAGTAACCCTTTCCAAGAGCGAGAGCAAGCGGCAGGAGCCATCTCTTTCTTTTCATCCTACCCTTGCTCTCATTCTTTTGTCCCATCACATATATATAATAATTAAGGTATCACATATATAATAATAAGGTAAAGAGATGATGAAAAGACCATTTCATGCTTTTGTTTTTGTCCTATGGATAATAATGTTCGGAGGTTACTTTTCAAAGGCCTTAGCACAATCGGCAGCTATCAAGAGTATCTACCGTACTATCGATGACACCTACGAGTCCAAGGCCGACTCGATGACCAATGCCTTTATCGAGTCTTTCATGATAAAGAGCAAGGGCATCTTCAACGACCGCTATAACCAATATGCCTTCAATGCATACTGGACGCAGGCGCATGCCATAGACGTTATCGTATACGCATACGAGCGGCACAAGGACATCAACCGCACACTTGCCAGCAAGTACCTCAGCTACATCAGGTCCTGGTACAATAACAAGGCCAACAACTATGCCGGTGCGGCACAGGGCACGGGCTACAAGATGTTCGAGAACCCTTTCACCGACGACATGTGCTGGATTACGCTCACGCTGCTGCACATCTATGAGGCAACGGGCACGTCCATGTACGCGACTGCGGCAAAGGGTGTCTTTGACAACTTCATCATCAAGCGGGCTAACGAGGATGAGGAGACGGGCGGTCTCTGGCTTCCCTGGAACACTGACCCGGGCAGCGGGCCGAATGCCTGCACGCAGTCCCCTGCCACTCTCATCGCAGCCAAGCTCTACCAGAAGTACGGCGACGCGAAGTACCTGGAGTATGCCAAGAAGCTCTATGCCTATACCTCCAAGAAGATTGTCAAGAGCGACGGCCGCGTAGAGGAGCCGCCCCTGACCTACACCCAGGGCACCTTCGGCGAGGCGTGTCGCATCCTCTATCACGTCACCGACGAGTCCCTGTCCATCAAGAACCGCTACAAGACACAGGCCTACACATACCTCAACTATGCCTTCACCAGCGGCCGCTGCACCAACGGCAACAACATACTGCGCCACGAGGGCACCAGCGGCGACCAGAGCATCTTCAAGGCAGTACTCATCCCCTATGCCGTCAACTTCGTGCTCGACGAGGACATGTCGTCGGCCAACCGCACCTCCCTCAGCAAGCTCATTCTGAAGAACACCTCCACGATGTGGAAGAACCTCGACACCACACGCTATCCCCTGGTCTTCTGCAATTACGACTGGACGTCGCCCTACACGGGGCCGGACAGCGAGGCTTCGATGGGAGCCATGTGCAGCGGCGCATCGCTCATGGAGAACTCCGCGCGCCTGTGCCGTGCCGTCACCGACCGCTGCGAGCTGGGCACCCTCTACGACAAGTGCAGCAGCCTCGACATCGAGCCGGGAGAGGCTGACGCCCCAGAGCTGTCGGCCTTCTTCGCCGCGATGGCAACGGCTGAAGAGATGCTCGCCAGTCCCGGCAACTATACGACGGCACAGTTCAAGCAGGCGAAGGAGGACCTGGAGGCAACCTACCAGACGGCCTCCGACTTTGCGGCAGGCATGAGCCACGCCCCTGCCCTCTCCGGGGAGGACGATGCGACCTACGACCTGAGCGGACGCAAGACAAGCGGCACCCTCTCCAGGCCGGGCATCTACATTACGGGCGGGCGCAAGATCGTCGTCAAATAAGCGATGTGCCGACGACGACATAAAAAAAGTTAGCTCTTTATTTGGCGAAATGAAATAAAAGCCGTACCTTTGCAGCGCAAACAAAGGCAGGGTGCCTTGGATGAGTGGCTTAGTCAACGGTCTGCAAAACCGTCTACGGCGG
>JAFLUV010000194.1 GCA_022508635.1 Prevotellaceae bacterium | reverse complement strand
GCGCTTAATAAGTCCTCTGCTTAGGTCTGAAAGCATCCTCTATGTGCTCTACCTTGCTCGCCTCATCGTTGTAGATAATACTGATAACATCAAATCGGCAGGGAAGATCCACACGAAATGTTTTTAGATAGGAGTCTGCCGCCAGACAGATACGATGCTGCTTACGGACATCAACTGCCCTTATTGGTGAAGTAACAGAACCCAGGCGACGTGTTTTTACCTCCACAAAGATAATGACATCATCCTTCGTGGCAACGATATCCAGCTCCTTTCTACCGTTGTTTACCCAATTTCGGCTCAGAATACAATAGCCTTCCTGCTCTAAGTATTCCGCAGCCATATCCTCACCCTTATGTCCTAAATTATTATGTTGAGCCATAATAGCTACACGGACATTTGTTCAGTTGACACTAAAATAGAGGTAGCCGGCAGCACCTCCACCTGTAGGTCCGCTTTGCGGAGTAATGCGACCGCCATAGGACGTATTGTCAACTATGTTGCCATTAACGATGGAGACACCTTGTCCGCTATAGGTGTAACGGGCAACAAACTTGATAGTGTCATACTTGCCATTCTCTGTAGACAACGCATTCTGGGGAAGTAACATGTGGCAGACAGGATCGTCAGCACCATTAGTGTAGCCATCATAGTTGGTGTGCTGGTTGTAGGTCTTTGTAGCATGCTGCCTATTGCCTTCTGCATCAAGCGTATCGTAACAAATCGTCCAAGTATAGTCCGTGGAATTGATAAGGTGACCACGTTCGTTTTGATGAGCCGTGATGTGTATGGAATCGTTCGGGTACAAGTAAATACTACGAGGATTACCACTGACATAGTCAGGGTAGTTGCCCGTCATATAGGTAAAGCCCTTCCAAGTCGGGCAATATGAGGTGTAGTCATTCTTCTCGCAAGACAGGAGAAGGAACATCAATGAAAGTTGAAGTATTAAAAAAGATGTCTTACGCATAATTCTATTATTATATTAAATAAGATTAAGGTTCTTCATTTCCGTATACAGTCTTTGCACTGGGAGGCCCATCACATTGAAATAGGATCCCTGCAATGAAGTAACGCCAATGTAGCCAATCCACTCCTGTATGCCATAGGCTCCAGCCTTGTCCAAGGGATGGTAGTTTGTTACATAGTACTGTATTTCTGATTCTGTCAATGCGGCAAACGTTACCTGACTGACTGAGGAAAACGAGTGTTGCATCTGCACAGTAGTAAGCGTAATGCCCGTGACTACCTGATGTGTCCGGCCAGAGAGCTTCCGCAACATCCGGATAGCATCAGTTTCGTCGGCAGGCTTGCCCAGCACTTCACCATCTAAATAGACAATAGTGTCAGCCGTTATGAGTAGCTCATCCGCTCTGAGTGTGTATGCCGCCGCTTTCTTGCGGCTAATGTACCGCGGTATCTCCTCCATCTGAAGTCCGTCGGGATAGGACTCATCAAGACCCGGCAACGTGCGTACTTCGTATTCAAGGCCAAGCCCTGCAAGCAGTTCCCTACGACGGGGAGAGTTACTGGCGAGGACAATTTTATAGGTCATAATCAATTGTTTTTCATTACCAAATGAAGGCATCAGTGTTTGCCATCCATTTACCCTGAGCCTTGAGAACTTGTTCTACAACATCGCGAACGCAACCCTGACCACCACGCAAATGACTGATATAGCGACTAACCCCTCGTATCTCGGGAACAGCATCGGCAGGGCAACAGGGCAAACCCACGGCTTTCATTACTTCATAGTCGGGGATGTCGTCACCCATATAAAGCATCTCGTCGGCAGAAAGACCGTATTTCTCAAATAAACGCTGCAGGGCAACCGTTTTAACGGAACTACCCAGAAAAATATCCCTGATACCAAGCCCTTCGTAACGATGGCGGATGGATACTTCATGCGCACCAGTAATAATGGCAACATGAAGTCCTTCAGTGACTGCAAGCCGCAGTGCATAGCCGTCCTTAGTGTTCACCGAACGCATGAGTACGCCCTCATCGTTCATCTGGATGGTTCCTGTACTAAGTACACCGTCCACATCAAAGACAAGCGCTTTTATCTTTGTCAAATCGTAGTTTATCATCTTAGTCCTCTGCCTTCATCTCTCCAATGTGCACACGCTCCCATTTCAATCGATCTTCGTTCTGAGGCTTGCGTTCCATTCCCTTGTGACCGACGGCAATAATGCATACCACACCACGTTCGTTAGGAATACTCAGCAAAGACTTCACTATCTCCTCTGTCGGGCGACCCTCGGCATCATATCGGTCACGTACCTGAATCCAGCATGCACCCAAACCAAGGTCTTCCGCCTGGAGCAGGATATGGGTAGCTGCAACGGAAGCATCCTCTATCCACACATCACTGACCATAGGGTCGGCAAGCACGACAATAGCCAACGGAGCTTCTGCAAGGAAATCGGAACCTACCTGCTTACACAAACTCAAGGCCTTAAGCATCTGTTTGTCCTCCACGACGACAAACTCGTAGCTATGCATACCTTTACTGCTCGGAGCCATGAGTCCTGCCCGAAGCAACAGCTTAACATCATTACCGTTTAGGAGTTCTTCCGTAAACTTGCGCATACTGCGCCTTGTCTTTATCAGTTCGCTGAAGTTTTCCATACTAACATGCTTTTGCATGACAAAAGTACAACTTATAATCCAAAGTACAAAATTATTAA
>JAFLUV010000193.1 GCA_022508635.1 Prevotellaceae bacterium | reverse complement strand
AAAGATGTTAACGATTAATAATGAGAGGATTAGCATAATGAAAAAGACGTTGATAGTTATGGTGGCCTTCGCGCTGACAAAATAAGGCGACGATGGCCCGATTCCTATACCTTATATTATATATAGCGCTGGCGACTGCGGCTTCGGCCCAGGTCAAGGTGACCGGTCGTGTGACGGACTTGCAGCAGAAGCCCGTGAGCAACGTGATTGTGAAGCTGGTGGACAAGGGAAAGACGCTGGCTTTCGCCACGACCAACGCGCAGGGCCAGTACGACATGGAACTGAAAAGCGCACCCGAGGGCGAGGTGGAGTTGCAGTTCAGCCACATCGGCTACGAAAAGGAGTGGGAGCAAATCACGCTGAAGCAAAAGGAGACGAAGGTGGACATGCAACTGATTCCGAAGCGCATGGAACTGAAAGAGGTGACGGTGAAGGCACAACCGCTCTGGCAGAGAGGCGACACGCTGAGCCACAACCTGGCATCGTTCCTGGGCAAGGGCGACGTGACGCTGGAGGACGGACTGAAACGGCTGCCGGGCGTGAGCGTGTCGAAAAACGGCGTCATCAGTTACATGGGCAGACCCATCTCGCAGTTCAACATCGAGGGGATGGACCTGCTGGGCGGAAAGTACAACCTGGCGACGAAAAACATCCCTGCCGAATACGTGACGCAAGTGGAAATCGTGCGCAACCACCACGCCCGCAAGGTGGAGAAGGACGTGCCGAGCAACGAGGTGGCGATGAACATCAAGCTGAACCGTAAGGCGAAGTTCAAGCCCTTTGGTCAGGAGGAGGCGGGAGCCGGCTACATGCAGGACGGCAACGATGCCTTTCAGGGACTGCTCGGCGTCACGGGCATGATGTTCACCGACAAGTTCCAGACCATCTGCTCGCTGAAAGGCGGCAACTATAAGGACTATGCCAAGGCCGACATGAGATACCATTTCGGCGGCCCGGACATCAGCACGCCGGCCACGAGCCTGTTCGGCGGTTTCGACGGCGGTGCGCCTCCACAAGGCGATTACCTCTATCAGCGCAACGGCATGGCAACGCTCAACGGGATAGAAAAGCTCGATTCCGAGACGACGGTAAAGGTGAATGCCGACTACAGCTACAGTCGCACCACGCACGACATCGCCCAAAGCAGCACCTACCTGTCGGGCAGCGGCGAATACGTGACCGTCAGCGAGCAGACCGCTCCGCTGAGCAGGCAGCATCTGCCCCGACTGACGGTGAACTACCTGAAGAATGCCGACCGCAAGTACCTGAACGAAACCTTTGTGGTAAAGGGAAAGTTTGAACAGAACGAGGGGGACGTGACGGCGAACGGCAGGCAGGTGGAACAGCGACGGAAGACGTCGTCGTTTGAAGTAAGCAACGACCTGTCTTGGACAGGCCGGACGAAGAAGGGCGCGCGACGGTACGTCAATGCTTCCGTCTCGTTCAAGCAAACGCCCGCCCTGCGGCTGTCGTTCGTCAATGACGGCGAAGAGTACGGGCAGACGGCGCAGTCGTCAACGCTCGGCATGAATGCCGGTTCCTCGTTCAACATTCCTCTCGGCAAGGTGTTCCGCCTCGTGTTGCCCGTAGAGCTCAGTGCCATGTACGACAATCTGGAGACCAACCGCCTGCCGACCGGCGAGGGGAACAGCATCTGCGGCTGGGCATTCACGCCGAGCCTGAATCCCGGCTTCGAGATTCACACGCGCAACCGCCGCTTCTTCCTGAACGCCGGACTGGGCGCGGCCTTGAAGGGCTTGTACTATAACAAGCTTAACTACACGAAACCCGTGCTCAATCCCTCGGTGGGGATTCAATATACGTTCTCGGCAAACAGCAAGTTGTCGCTCAATACGGGCTACACGACACGGATTGGCGACATGATGACGCTGCTGACCGAGCCTATGCAGGTTGACTATCGCACGGTGAATACCTCGTCGGGCATCATCGGCAAGTCGGACGCGTGGAGCACCTCGGGCGACTGGAAGTATCAGTTGCCCATGCAGTATTTTACGTTCCGTCTTGCCGCCACCCACACGGAAAGCAAGCGCAATACGCTCAACTCGCAAGAGATAAGCGGCATGGACGTCAGCAACAGCGCACTGCTTCGTGACACCCGCTCGCGCTCCACAAACTTTTCGGCGGGCGGGACGAAGAACTTTCCGTCCGTCTTTACCAAACTTGGTGCGGATGCCAACTATGGCTTCGGCAACGGCGAGCAGGCGGTAGGCACGGATATAATAAAGGTCAGGTCGAACAGTTACGACATCCGCGGCCATGTTTCCGTCATGCCCGTAACGTGGCTTGAACTGCGCTACAACATAGCCTACGGCTGGTCGCGCTCCCGATACGGGAAGACAAGCAACGTCGTGACCTCGCTTGTCCATGACGGAGCCATACATGTGTTTCCCGCGTCCGGTCTCGACCTCTCGATTGACTATGACCACGTGCGCCGCCAGATAGGTGAGGCCCGGTATAAGAACATGTCGCTCTTCAATGCCTCGGCCCAGTACAAGCTGAAACGCTGCATCCTCCGCCTCGAACTCACCAATCTCCTGAATCAGCGCAGCTATGCCTATACGGTCTTCGACGGCATCAATACCTACAGCTACGACTACGGTCTTTGCGGCCGCACCGCAGTTTGCAGAATCACGTTCAAGTTGTAATTGCTCTTGCATACCTGTATCATTGTCGTGCATCAGTTCTCCG
>JAFLUV010000192.1 GCA_022508635.1 Prevotellaceae bacterium | reverse complement strand
TTCCCTCAACGTTGGGGAATGGGCACCACTTTTTAACATACTATAAAGAACTTGGTTTAAGTTCTCTCTGTTTCGAAGCAAAAATCAGTTTCTTTCTACTACTCGATGACGACTCTCGTCCATCCGTGTTCGTCAGGCTCTATGCCATATTGTATGCCGCGCAGTTTCTCGTAGAGCTTGCGGCAGATAGGACCAGGCTCGCCATCCTTGCTTATGATAAAGCTCTGCTTGGTGTCCAAGTCGTCAATGCGTTCAATAGGGCTGATAACAGCAGCTGTCCCGCAGGCACCAGCCTCTTCGAAAGTGGCAAGTTCCTCCTCAGGAATCTGCCGGCGCTCTACCTTCATGCCCATATCCATGGCAAGCTGCATCAGACTCTTGTTGGTGATGCTAGGCAGGATGCTGCTGCTCTTCGGCGTAACGTATGTGTTGTTCTTGATGCCAAAGAAGTTTGCTGCACCGCACTCATCAATATACTTTTTCTCCTTCGCGTCCAGATAGAACTCGCAAGCATAACCCAGATCATGAGCCAGCTTGTTGGCACGTAACGAAGCTGCATAATTTCCACCCACCTTGTAAGTACCGGTACCCAGCGGAGCCGCACGGTCAAAATCACGTATAATCACATACGGATTGCACGAGAATCCGCCCTTAAAATAAGGGCCTACCGGGGTTACAAAAATTACGAACAAGTACTCGCTGGCAGGATGCACACCCACTTGAGCACTTGTGCCAACCACCAAAGGACGAATATATAACGAAGCACCTGACTCGTAGGGCGGGATGAAGCGCTCATTCAGTCGCACCACCTTATCAACCATTTCATTAAACATCTCCACAGGAAGCTCCGGCATCAATAATCCTGCACATGAACGCTGCAAACGCGCAGCATTCTCGTCAGCACGGAATACGCGTACCTTCCCGTCCGGACAACGATATGCCTTTAGTCCGTCAAACACCTCTTGGCCATAATGCAGACAAGTAGCGGCCATGTGCATCGGAATCGTTTCCTCGCTGCAAACCTCTACCTCGCCCCAGGCACCGTTGCGATAGTAACAGCGTACATTGTAGTCTGTCTTCACGTAACCGAACGGGAGGTTACTCCAATCTATTTCTTTCATAACAAAATCCCTTCTTATTTCCCCTCTCTTCTTATTTTCCCTAAGGGAGGGCTGTTTTATACATTATTATAATTATTGCGCAAAGTTACGCCTTTTCTTCGACATTAAGCAAGGAATTGCAGTTTTTTTCTGCTTCGTACAGCTTTTCGTGGCAATACTTCATCAACTCTTGCGCCTGACGCAGGCGGTCAGCCATCTCGTCGATGCCTATCTCGCTGCGCTCCATCTGCGATGCCAGCTCTTCCAGTCTCCGCATGGCCTGCTCGTAAGTCATCTCTTTTCCCATGTCTGTATGATTGATTTTATTGTTCCGTGTTCCGTGTGTGTGGTCAGTTCATCGCCTTTCTCCAGAATACCTGTGTCGCGGACGAGCTTGCCCTTGCAAGTGGTGATGCTGTAACCCCGGCGCAACAGGAGTGCGGGGTCGAGTGCCTCCGTTCGTTGCTTCAGGAGTTGCAAGCGGTGCTGCTCGCTCTCAATACGCCTGCGCGTTGCTACTGCCAGACGTTGGCAGATGAGTTGCTGCCTGCCAGGCTCACGCTCCAGTCGTTGCAGCGAGGCGCCTTTCATGCGCTGTACGAGCAAGGCAAGCCTGGCGTGCCCGCTCTGGCAGAAGCGTGCAAAGATCAGGGGCAGGATGCTCTGCTGCCGCTCCAATCTCCCGCGCTCGCGCATAAGTCTCTCTTTTGCCGAACGGGTGAGGCGCAGGAATAGGCTGTCGAGCAATGCGGCCTCCTGTGCCTGATGTTCAATGACAAAGGCGGCGGCGGCGGTAGGGGTCTTCACGCGTGTATGTGCGACATAGTCCAGCACCGTCTCGTCTCGTTCGTGTCCGATACCTGTCAGTACAGGCAAAGGGTACTGCGCTATGCAGGCAGCCAGTTCGTAGCTGTCGAAGTCGCTCAGGTCGCTGCTTGCTCCGCCGCCCCGGATGATGACGACAAGGTCGAAGGGCGTCTTTTCGTGGAAGGTCAGGATTTCCTCAAGCGCACCGATGATGCTCCCCGGCACCTGCTCGCCCTGCATGACGGCCGGAAAGAGCTGCACGTCGAAACAGAAGCCATAGTCGTTTTGCTCCAGCTGATGGCAGAAGTCGCCATAGCCTGCTGCAGTGGCGCTGCTGACGACGGCGATGCGCCTGAGCAGCCGTGGCAGGGAAAGGCTCCGGTTGTCGTTCAGGATACCGTCCTTCTCAAGCTGCATGAGTATCTCGCGGCGCCTCACAGCAAGGTCGCCAAGCGTGAACGAGGAATCGATGTCAATGACATTGAGCGAATAGCCGTACTGTTCGTGGAAAGTGACCTTGACCAGAAGCTTCACCTGCAAGCCCTTGCGAAGCGTCTCGCCCGCCTCTTTCTGGAAACGCAGCCGCAACATGCCGTAATTACGCGCCCAGCAAGTAATGCGTGCCCGTGCCACAATACGGTCGCTCGCCTCATCCTTCTGCACAAGTTCTCCGTAGAAATGCCCGCCGTAAGCCGGCGTACTGACATCGCTCAGCTCCCCCAACACCCAGTACGGCTTGTCGAAGCTCACCTCGACAAGCTCGCGTACCAGACTGTTCAGTTCAAATAGTGTCAGTGCCTCGTTCATCTCTCGCGCATTGTTTACGCCTGCAAAGTTACGAAGAAAAGTGAAAAGTAGAAAATAAA
>JAFLUV010000191.1 GCA_022508635.1 Prevotellaceae bacterium | reverse complement strand
GTTACTTGTTCTGCCAAAAAGAAATCAATGCTTTAAGCTCTGCCTTCGTGACTTGCACCACGGCTCCATGTTTTTGCTCCGAGAAATTGGTGCGCTTCATTGGACTGGCAGGCTCGTCAAAATAGCCGATGGGAGTGAAGCTCTTAAAGTCGGCGGTCTCAAGAAATCCAAAGTTGTGTGGCTCACGAGAATAGTTGTCGAACATCATGATCCATTTGTCTTCGCCTATGCGTTTCCACACATTGGGTGCCTCATGGCGCTGCGACTCGCCGTCAGTGAAAGACGGATCTTGGGTGTATGGTCCAGTAAGGCAAGTGCTCGTTGCGTGTATAGGCAATCCGTGCTGCGTAGCAAACAGATGGTAAGTATCGCCCACTTTTGTAATGTCAGAATCTATCATATTGAACCTGAAATTGCCGTTCTCGTCTGTCACTGAGCCGAAAAGGAATTTTGGTTCGGAAGTCATGGCCGTGAATTCATCGTTCATGTAAGCATAGTAGATTCTGTTCCTGCCACGCAGGAAACGAGTCGTGAAGTGCATCATAATCTGTCCGTTTCTGTCGTCTATCGTCATCTCAGGTGCCCATACACAACCGACATCTTCCCACGAAATCGGCGAGCCATCGTCATGGAACACACCTGTGGGGCTGGTGAGCTTGGTGAAATCAAGGTTTGTGCGCTTCCAATGGATGAGGTCGGGTGACTTCAGCAGCACCAGGCCACGGTTGTTGCCCCAGTCATACTTCTTTCCGTCGCGTTCCCATTGCGTCGTGCGAATGCCGTCGCGTTGGCCAAAGACGTGCAAGTCGGTCATGGCCACGCAGAAACTACCGTCAGGCCCTCTGAAAATAAACGGGTCGCGAATGCCTTTTTGCTCTGCAATGGTGTCGCCCGCCATGATGGGGCGGTCGTCGTTCAAGGCTGTCCACACATAGCCATCCCAACTATAGGCCATGTGCAGCCCGTGGTCTGCGTCCTTGTGGTAGACCATGACATACCCAGCCATCTTTTTAGCTTTCGTCTTAGCAAAAGCTGTAGGAAAAAACAGCATGGCCAATAATGCAAGAAAAATTGCTCTTTTCATCATTTGTATCATTTATCGGTTAAAGACTTCATCGCTCAACAAACGTATGGAAAGAATGAGGAGCCAGCTGACTGACAAGGTATTTCTTGTTCATCTTAATGCTGGCTTCACACGGTTTGTCCGTGCTGTTGCCCACGATGACAATGCGTTTCTGCTGTGGAGTGACGAACACAATGGCTTGCAGCCCTTCCGACATGGGGTAATAGCCAATCATGCGGCTGCCAGGGGTGACAAACTGCGAGAAATGCTTCACGGCATAATACTCACCTGTATAACGATGACGGCGGGTTTTCGTATCTACCTGGATAAGGGCGTTTTGCTTCCAGCCCCATGAACTCTGGCCGTTGTCGGCCAAAATGAAGTTCCAGATGAAATACTCATCGCAGCCATGGCCAATGTAGTCGCACAGCAGATGAAAGGTGTGCTCGGCCGCACGCCAGTCCATCGAACCGTTGCCACACTCGCTCTCTGTAGACACAAGGTGAAGCTCGGGGTATCGCTGGCGCAGTGCACTCAGGTTCTCTCGCCCTTCCCATTGCAGGCCAATGCCGGAGACTTCGTTGCGCAGACCATCCACAATACGCTCCACATAGTCCAGGCGGTTCGTGTTGAACGTGCCTATGTATGTCTTCACCTTGGGGTGCTTCTTTTTAAGTGTCGGCACGAGATAATCGCGGTTAAAGCGGATGGTACCCTCGGCGGTCCAAGCACAGCCGGGATAGGCGGTGTAAGAATAAGCCTCATTTTGATACATGACCATGTCAATGGGAATGTACTCCTCGGCATAAAGGTCGATGAAGCGGCAGAACATATCGGCATAAGCCTGCAAGTAGCGCGGGTCTTGTATCATGTAATCCTGCGCAGCCAGACGCTTAGGAAATTTCCCGTCCTGTTGCCCAGCCGTCATCACTTCTTGTTCGTCTATCGGGCCGAGTCCCTCGAAAAGCAGATAGTCTTTCTCCTTTGGTTGACGGTTGTAGCGGCTGGACACAACAGGGTAGTCCTGATTGATTTTCATCCAGGCAGGCGGACTCCACGGCGAGACCCAAAAGGTGAGGTCTGGCTGATGATGCTGTGCCATGCGGATGAGTTGGATGACGTTTTGCTTGTCGTGCTCGATGTTGAAATAACGCAACTGGAAGTCGCCAGGCACCGTATCGCATGAATACCACGAACGACTATAATCATTGGCGTTCATTGTCAGCCGCCCACGAGTGAACTTCAAGTCGCCGTCAGGAGCAAACACATTGCGCATCACCTCCTGCTGGGCATCGTCAGTAAGCAGCCGCAGGGCATCAAGACCAAGTTCATTGAAGCAAGTCCCCCAGGCCCTGAACTCATGCCCCTCTTCTTGCCCCGTAATGGTGAGCAGCGGGGCTGTCGCGGCCTTGCCTTCGAGTCTGCTCTTCGACTGCTGCCATGCTTTCCCGTCGGTCGTCGTATAGTGTATGAAGGTCTGCGCCGGCGCAGTCAAAAGACTTGCCGCCAACATGGCGACAGTAAAGGCAATACCACGTATGTTGTTGATTTCATTAAAATGTTGCATATAAGTAGTTGGTTGTAGGTGCGATTTGTGTGCAAAGATAGGTATTTTCATTGGAAAATCCAAATAAAAATATTATTTTTTCGGCGATTACTAAAACATACAGGCCCAACCAAACTTGCGGACAAGTTCACGAAGCAGGTTACGGTC
>JAFLUV010000190.1 GCA_022508635.1 Prevotellaceae bacterium | reverse complement strand
AAGGTGATGCTGGCTTCGCCGTTCTTGTCCAACTTCAGGTCGGGATTCCAATAGAGTGTACGGCGGTAGTCCTTCTGTCCTTCGGGCAGTTTCGCCTTGCTGTAGTCGGGATGGTAGAACTCTGCAGAGGTAGAGTAGCCATCGAGAACAATGAAGCGGTCCCTGTAGGCAGTACGCTTCGACCCGTCCATGAAGCGGTGAAGGTCGACAATCACTTCCGGCTTGTCCGCTCCGTAGAACCGGCTGCTTCCTTCTTTCCGGGGAGCATAGTCCGTATAGACATAGACCTTGTCCAGGTTCTCCAGATGGTTGTACTTGTGCTGTTCTTCCGGTACCTGCACACTGTTCACGGAAATCGGCCTGCCGTTCCATCTCTGGACTTTCTTGGGCATTTCCCCATACAGTCCCATGTCACCAACGACCAGACGGCACAGTATGTCGCTGAACGACCGGAAACCGGCATAGTAGGCAGAGGTCAGGCCGGCATCTACCACCTGATTGAAGGCATCATAGGCGTCCATTACAATTGCAGGCTTGCTCAGATCCACCTTCCGGAGAATCCTTCTTCTCGCCTTTACAGTGACCTTCTGAAGTGTTTTCGTGTCATCAGGTCCTCCACGTTCAGAGTCGTCTTCGTCATCCCTTGCCATGAATTGCTGCTGGTAGTATTCGTATGGATTGGCGAAACGCGGATAGCACTGGCGCACCCTTATGCTGTAGTCGGCATATTCGTCAGCATTGGGCAACAGCCACTGGTGGGACACTTTATAGGCTCGGCCCTTTCCTTTCTTCTCTTGTTTCTGTTTTTTCTTCCCGTCCTTCTCCTTTGCCTTTGCCAGCCGCTCGGAGCTGACTGCAGCCAGGTGCATGATACAGTACCCTCCGAAATGCGGTGCCTGAATGCAGAACTTGCCATCCTCCTGGACTGTCATGTCTCCATAGACTGGGGGTGATCCCGGCTGGACGAACTCTGAATGGAGGCGTGTCTTTACGCCCGGATTGTTCAGGAACTCCACGTCGTACGTCTGGGCACTCTGATAAACGCTTGTTACTTTATCTGACGAGTCCCTATCGGCTTGGAGCCAAAGAGGTATAGTACTTCCTAACAGTACTCTCAGTGTTTCGAGCTTGTCACGATAACCAATATAGACTCCGTCCTCCTGGTCAAGGGATGTGTATTTGCAGACTTCGCCCAGTATCATCTGTGACTTCTCGTAAGGCTCCACGATCTTCGGCTGGCTGATGTCGAACCGCCGCCAGCCCTGTACCATGAGCAGGAGGTCGAGGTGACGCTGGTGCAGGGCATCGTCCTTCTCGAAGTAATAGCCCGGATTCTCCACGAAGCCCTTGACGTAGCTGGACAAGAGCATTTCGGTCATGATGTTGCCATTGTCAAGGATGAGGTCGCTCGACACCTCGTCCCTGACGGAAAGGGAAAGGACAGCATCCCTCCTGCCCTGCACTTTCAGCGATATCTTCTCCAACGGCTCGTAGCCATCCTTTATCCCGAGGATTTGCAGGGAAGCCTCCTGCCGTGCGGGATGATGGACGAAGACGAGCCTGTCAGCCAGGATATTTCCCTTCTGCAACAGTGTGAGCTGTGCTACTCCGGCGGGCAGAGAGTCTTTGCTGACCGTCAACGGCTCTCCCTTGAAGGGAATCTGCATTCGCGGCCTCCCGCAAGTCGTGACAAGGAGCAGGACTGAGTCTCCTTCGATGCCCTGTATGCTGATGTCGGCCTTGACGGAAGAAGCATCCTGCCCGACCGTCATCACCGCTCCTGCGGAAAGGATGTCAGGGAGGGAGACTTTTGTCTGCCTTCCCTCGGTATCCTCAAAGACTGCCCTGTACTTCTTTCCCTTCTGTATGCTGAGCTCAAGGCAGCCCCTGCCACGGTTCTCTGTCGGGGCAGAAGAGAGCGTGTCCCCTTGCTCGTCCACGACAAAGACCCTGCCTTCGACATACCTGCCTTCGCCGTCCTTTGCCTCGAAAGCAACCCTCTGGGACGTCCCGCTTACCAAGTTGCCGCCCTCAGGGTACAGGGAGACGGTTGGCGTCTTGGGAACCTTCTCCGGAGCATAGTCCCTTCGCAAGGGGCGGACGGTCATGTCACGGTAGTATTCGCCGGGAGCCTGCGGCTTGTCATAGACGGGAAACACACGGCTGTACAGCTTGTCGTAGTCCACAAAGTATTCCTGGGCATATTCTTTCTTCAGGAACCAGCGGTGCATGAACCGGTCGTGCGGATGCTCCTTCCTGCCGAAGTTGAGTTGCCAGCGCGTATAGGCCCTTAGCTCATAGAAGCCGGCATATAGCGTGTCCTCCATGCAGAAACTGCTGCTTGCCTGTCCTCCCTTAAGCCGCAGCACCTGCCGCTCCACCAGATAGCCGTCCGGATTAAGCAGCTCCACGTACAGAACCTCGCTCAGGGTCGTCGGCTTGCCCGTGTCGCTCCGCTGGACGTATGCCTTGTAGTAGAGCGTATCGCCAAGGAAGTAGCAAGTATTGTCCATGTGGATGAACACCATCTCCTGAGGCAAGAGGTCGCTTATCGCCTGCCCCCTGACCGGCAACAGGGCAAAGAGCCACAAGACAACCAGGCAAGCCGGGTTCCTCAAACAACCTCCGAACAACATGCATATACGATATATGTCTTTCTGTTTCATTTCGTTTCTGCTTATTTTTGCTACAAATATACGAATTATTTTCAATCCGACAAAGAATTGCCAAAAAAAAACGAGAATATGATAAATCCGGTTTGTCCTCTATTAGCCGAATACGTCACCACTCAGCAAAGAAAACGCCTGTCGGGACGTATTCGTA
>JAFLUV010000019.1:6317-19438 GCA_022508635.1 Prevotellaceae bacterium | reverse complement strand
GGAAAATGCCTAATAACATACTATTTTTGCAAAAACTACTGTCAGGTGCTAAACTGATAACAGTGCCATATAGGTTTCAATGGCTTGACGAATCTCGCTGATATTCACGAATTCATCGGCGGAATGACTGCGCGAGCTTTCACCCGGTCCCATCTTCAGGCTGGGAAAAGGCATGAGGGCCTGGTCGCTGAGGGTGGGTGATCCGAATGGTTTGCCGCCCATTTCCACGATGCGCTGAACGAGGGGATGGCTCATGCTGATACTTGAGGAGCCCAGCCTGAAGCTGCGTGCTTTGACCTCCGACTTGACCTTCCGGCAGATGGCATCGTAGAGCTCACGGTTTGTATAACATTCGTTCGAGCGCACGTCCACGGTGAACGTACAGGTATCGGGCACGACGTTATGCTGGGTGCCGGCATTGACGATGGTTACGGACATCTTGACCGGTCCCAACAGGGGCGATATTTTTTCCCAGTTATAGTTGCGGAACCACGCGATGTCATCGATGGCATGGTAAATGGCATTGTCGCCCTCATCGCGAGCCGCATGTCCCGCTTTGCCGTGAGCCGTGACATCGAGTACCATCAGACCCTTCTCTGCAATAGCCGGTTGCATGCCTGTGGGTTCGCCGACAAGTGCCACATCTATCTTCGGAAGCAATGGCAGGACATGCTCTATGCCGTTCTTTCCGCTCACCTCCTCTTCGGCACTTGCCAGGAAAACAAGGTTATAGGGCAGCGTTTTCTCTCTGAGTGCTGCGAAAACGTGTAAAAGACTGACCAGGCCGGCACCATCGTCGTTGCTACCCAGACCATAGAGGCGGTCGCCCTCACGTGTCGGCGCAAACGGATCACGTTGCCATCCGCTGACGGGCTTCACGGTGTCAATGTGAGCATTCAGCAGCAATGTCGGCTTGGCTTCATCATAATTGGTACCAACCGACCAAAGGTTGTTTCCGTCGCGTTTTGTTTCCAGCTTCAGCCCGTCCTGCATATATGCCAGAAGCAAGTCGGCAGCAGCAGTCTCTTCCCGACTGAAGCGGGGCACCTCAATGAGTCGACACAGCAGTTCGACAGCCCTTTCCGTCATCGCTTCGTTTACCATATTTTATTTCCCTGTTTATTTTTTGCGGGACAAAGTTACACAAAAATGAGGAACGATGTACGAAGAATGAAGTTTTTTCGCTTTTCGTTTCCTACATTCCATAACTTTTTCATATCTTTGTGCTATTAAAAGCGTACAGAAGATCCCAAAAATCTGAAACTATAATGCAGAATCCCAGTCCACTTCCTTCGCTCATCCAAAGCCAGGCTAAAAAATATGGCAAGCGTGCAGCCATGCTCTATCGTGACGATACCCTCCAGAAATGGAAGGAAATCTCATGGGAAAGCTATGGGGCGACGGTGAGCCGCGTTTCTGCTGCCCTGCTGGAACTGGGGGTGGACGTACAGGAGAACATCGCCGTGTTCTCCCAGAACATGCCAGAATGCATGTATGTCGACTTTGGAGCATACGGTATCCGTGCAGTCACCATTCCTTTCTATGCCACAAGCAGCGAGATGCAAGTCAAGTACATGGTCTCGGATGCTAAGATACGCTACATTTTTGTAGGCGATCAATACCAGTACGATACGGCATACCGTGTGCTCAAGATAGAGCATTCCATGCGTCGCCTCATCATCTTCAACCCCTCCGTCCGGAAAGACCCGCAGGACATGGTGAGCCTCTACTTCGAAGAGTTTCTGAGCCTGGCAGACGGCAAAGACCTCTCCGCGGAGATTGCCCGGCGTCAAGCAGACGCAAGCGAGGATGACTTGGCAAACATCCTCTATACGAGCGGAACAACAGGCATCAGCAAAGGTGTCATGCTCACCCATCGCATGTATAACGCTGCGTTCCGTGCACACGTGGGCGCCCTGCCGCTCACCGACCGCGACATTGTGATGAACTTTCTGCCCTTTACCCATGTCTTCGAGCGCGGATGGTCGTACCTCTGTATCAAGACGGGCTGTACCATGGCTGTCAACCATCGTCCCACGGACATCCTGCAAAGCCTGCGCGAAGTGCATCCTACCTGCATGTGTACCGTGCCGCGTTTCTGGGAAAAAGTCTATGCCGGTGTGCAGGAGAAGATAAATACTTCCAGCCCTATCCAACGACGCATGCTGGAAGACGCGCTGCGAGTAGGTAAGGCCTATAACGTGCAGTACAAGATGCGGGGACTCACGCCGCCACTGGCGCTGAAGATGCAGTATCACTTCTATGAGAAAACCGTCATAGCCCTCCTGCTTAAGACGCTCGGACTGGAGAAAGGACATTTCTTCCCGACAGCCGGAGCTGCCATACCTCCCGTCATTGAGGAGTTTGTGCGCTCGGCAGGCATCCTGATGATTACCGGATATGGACTTACCGAAAGTACCGCGACCGTCTCTTGCGACCGTTGGAATGCTCCCATCACTCTCGGCTCCATCGGGCGTCCGTTGGACGGCATACAGATAAAATTCGGCGAGAATAACGAAATTTTACTCAAGGGCGATACCATTACGCAAGGCTACTACCGCAAAGCTGAAATTACCGCAATGGCAATTGACGAGGAGGGATGGTTCCACACCGGCGATGCCGGCTACATGCAGAACGGTGAACTTTTCATGACAGAACGCATCAAGGATCTCTTCAAGACAAGCAACGGAAAGTATATCGCACCGCAGATGCTCGAATCGAAGTTCTGTGTGGATCGCTATATCGATCAGATTGTCGTCATTGCAGACCAGCGTAAGTTTGTCTCGGCACTCGTTATTCCGGAATATAAGCTGCTCGAGGAACTGGCGGCTCAACGTCGCATCAGCTATTCGTCCCGTGCGGAACTCTGTGCCAACAAAGACATTGAGCAGTTTATCATGGATCGTATTGACACCATACAGCAGGATCTTGCCTCATACGAGCAAGTCAAGCGCATCACGCTTCTGCCAGACCCTCTCAGTCTGGAACGCGGCGAGCTGACCGACACCCTCAAAGTGAAGCGAAGAGTCATAAACCAACTTTACGAAGAGCAGATAGAGAAGATGTACGAAGAATAGCTTGTGCCGATGCTTCTCCACCTGAATTTTCATAGAAATTCCAATGAACCCATAAACATATAATGATAACACTCGAACAATTAAAGGAAGTCAAGGATCGCACCGAACAACTCAACCGCTACCTTGACATCGACGCCAAGAAGATACAATACGAAGAGGAACAGCTCCGTACGCAGGCTCCCGGTTTTTGGGACGACCAGAAGCGTGCCGAGGCACAGATGAAGCTCGTCAAGGGGCTGGAAAAATGGCTCAAGGGCTATGCCGAGGTCAAGACGCTCTGCGATGAACTGGAGACCGCTTTCGAGTTCTACAAGGAGGAACTTGTCACGGAAGAAGAGGTCGATGGCATCTATGCTCGTGCCATTGCTGCAATCGAGGCACTTGAACTTAAGAACATGCTCCGTCGCGAAGAGGATCCGATGGATGCCGTCCTCAAGATAAACTCCGGTGCAGGCGGCACCGAAGCACAGGACTGGGCGCAGATGCTCATGCGTATGTATATGCGTTGGGCTGAGACAAACGGCTACAAGTGCGTGGTCAGCAACCTGCTTGACGGTGACGATGCCGGCATCAAGTCATGTACGCTTGAAATACAGGGTGAGTTCGCCTACGGCTACCTTAAGAGCGAGAACGGCGTGCACCGCTTGGTTCGCGTTTCGCCATACAATGCACAGGGCAAGCGCATGACAAGCTTTGCCAGCGTTTTCGTCACGCCGCTCGTTGACGATACCATCGAGGTCAACATCGAACAGGCACGTATTTCGTGGGACACATTCCGCTCCTCAGGTGCCGGTGGCCAGAATGTCAATAAGGTGGAGTCCGGTGTACGTTTGCGCTATCAGTATAAAGATCCATACACAGGCGAAGAGGAAGAAATCCTCATCGAAAATACCGAAACGCGCGACCAGCCCAAGAATAAGGAGAATGCCATGCGTCTGCTCCGCTCCATCCTTTATGACAAGGAACTACAACACCGCATGGCTGAGCAGGCCAAGGTTGAGGCTGGCAAGAAAAAAATCGAGTGGGGCAGTCAGATACGAAGCTATGTCTTCGACGACCGTCGCGTCAAAGACCATCGTACCAATTACCAGACAAGCGACGTGAACGGCGTGATGGACGGCAAAATCGATGCTTTCATAAAGGCCTACCTCATGGAGTTCGGCGCAGAAGAGTGAAACGACTCCTCTCCCGCAAACAGTCTTTTCACAAGATGAAACTCACAGAAATAGAAAGAAAGTTTCTCGTCGTCGGTGACTTCAAAAGCCAGGCGGTGAACTCCACCCGCATCAGCCAGGGCTATATTGCTTCTGGTGGCGGACGTACCGTCCGGGTTCGCATCCGTGGCGACAAGGGCTATCTCACCATCAAGGGACCCAGTGACAAGGCAGGTCTTGCGCGCTTTGAATGGGAAAAGGAGATTCCTGTTGCCGAAGCAGAAGCCCTCATGACTATTTGCGAGCCTGGCATCATAGAAAAGACGCGCTGGCTTGTTCCATCGCCTGATGGTCGTCATACATGGGAGATCGATGAGTTCTGGGGTGAGAATGAAGGCCTTGTATTGGCTGAGATAGAACTGGAAAGCGAAGGCGAGCCTTACGAAAAGCCCGCCTTCATAGGTCGTGAGGTCACTGGAGACCGCCGGTACTACAACAGCCACATGCGTCATTATCCCTTCCGGTTGTGGAAGGATACTTAAATCCTTTTATCTTGTCTCCTTATCCGACCTGACTTCCCCCCTTGACTTCTTCGAGGGTTGTGGTGACGCTGAGGTCGCCGTTGTAATTGACGGCAGAGAGAATCATACCCCGGCTCTCCTCGCCCATCATCTGGCGCGGGGCAAGGTTGGCAATGAAAAGGACACGCTTGCCTATCAGCTGTTCAGGCTCATACCATTGGGCGATACCGCTCAAGATGGTGCGCTCTTTGTCGCTGCCGTCATCAAGGATAAACTTCAGTAGTTTCTTACTTTTCTTCACCTTCTCGCAACTCTTGACGATACCAACACGGATATCAAGCTTCTCGAAATCCTCGAAGGGGATGATGTCTTTCACAGGAGCAGCCTTATAGGCAGCCTCTTCGTTGGCTTTTAGCGTATTCTCAAGCTTTTTCTTTTGGAAAGCTATGGTTTCATCCTCAATTTTGGTGAAGAGCAATTCGGGTTTTGGCAATTGTTTCCCAGTGGGGAGGAGCGTCGTGTCGCCCAGGCTTTCCCAACTGAAGGATTCCATGGCTATCATCTGACGCAGCCGCTTGCTGCTGAAGGGCAGGAAGGGCTCGAAGGCGATAGCGAGGTTAGCCGTTATCTGTAAGCTGAGATAGATGATAGTCTTCACGCGTTCGGGATCGGTCTTGACAATTTTCCAGGGCTCACAATCGGCAATGTATTTGTTGCCGATGCGTGCCAGGTTCATGGCTTCCTTCTGTGCCTCACGGAACTTAAATGTCTCGAGCAGTTGCTCCAGACGCTCCTTCACGTCCTTGAACTCATCCAATGTCTGCTGGTCGTATTCGTTGAGCTCACCGCATTCGGGTACACGACCCTCATAGTATTTCTGCGTGAGTTGCAAGGCACGATTCACGAAGTTGCCATAGACGGCCACAAGCTCGTTGTTGCAGCGCGCCTGGAAGTCATCCCAAGTGAAGTCGTTATCCCTTGTCTCGGGTGCATTTGCCGTGAGTACATAACGGAGTTCATCCTGGCGGTCACGCAACTCGTCAAGATATTCATTGAGCCATACGGCATAATTCTTGCTGGTGCTTATCTTGTTTCCCTCCAGATTGAGGAACTCATTTGCCGGTACGTTGTCAGGCAGAATGTAGTCGCCGTGTGCCTTGAGCATGGCAGGAAAGACGATGCAGTGAAAGACGATGTTGTCCTTGCCGATGAAATGCACGAGGCGTGTTTCGGGATCCTTCCACCATTTCTCCCAAGACCCCAGTTCGGGGCGGGCATCGCAAAGCTCCTTGGTGTTGCTGATGTAGCCGATGGGGGCATCGAACCACACGTAGAGTACCTTTCCCTCAGCACCCTCTACAGGTACGGGAATGCCCCATTCCAAGTCGCGTGTTACGGCACGGGGATGCAGTCCGCCGTCAAGCCAGCTTTTGCACTGCCCATAGACGTTGCTGCGCCACTCCTTGTGTTCGCCGAGAATCCATTGTTCCAGCCATTGCTGATCCTTGTCGAGAGGCAGGTACCAGTGCTTTGTTGCCTTTCGCACCAGTGGGTTACCGGTCTCAGCATTGTAAGGATTGATGAGCTCCTCGGGCGAGAGCGTGGCACCACACTTCTCGCACTGGTCACCGTATGCTTCCGGAGCATGACAACGAGGGCATTCTCCCTTGATGTTACGGTCGGTGAGGAAGTGTCCGTTCTGTTCGTCATAGAATTGTTCGCTGACCTGCTCCACGAACTTGCCATCATCGTAGAGCTTGCGGAAAAAGTCACTTGCCAATTTATGATGCGTAGGACTGGTCGTGCGGCTGTATATATCGAACGAAATGCCGAAACGCTCGAAGCTGTCCTTGATGAGCGTATGGTAGCGGTCGACGACCTGCTGCACCGTGATGCCTTCCTTGCGGGCACGGATGGTGACTGGTACGCCGTGTTCGTCCGAACCGCCGATAAAGAGACATTCGCGTCCCTTCAGCCTGAGGTAGCGTGCATAGATGTCGGCAGGTACATAAACGCCCGCCAAATGTCCAATATGTACGGGTCCGTTGGCGTAGGGCAGAGCGGACGTGATGGTAGTTCTCTTGAAATGCTTTTCCATGCTTTTGTGATTTTCCGCACAAAGGTACAAAGTTTTTTTCTGTTAGCTGTGCTTTTGCTCCATTTTTTCTCCTTGCGAACCCACATTTGCGCCTGAGGGAACTTGCTTCTGAACACACCAGCCAGAGCTCCGAAACAGAGCCGCAGAAACACTTAAGTATTACCAAAAATTTTAGTTAAGTATTTCTGAAGTTATACTTAAGTATTTTGAACGTTTTACCTAAGTGTTTCTGTGGCGTTGTTTCGGAGAAAAGTCAAAAATCCCCCAAATAGTCATTTATAGATAGTTGCAAATATTTCCAGAATCAATGTCCTAATGGCCAATTTGACTTAGTGCTCGTTCATTACTTCTTTATCTTCGGGGTCTTGGAGAAAATAGCCTTAATGCGTTCCATGTCGAACTTGGAAGTACGATCATAGAAATAGATACCGTTCTGTTCCTGTTCCACGTCGGTGAGCTGTGTGTAGGTATAGCCCCATACGTTGTCGGCAATTTCCATCAGGGCATCGACTTGACCTTCAAGGCGTGCATAAAACTCTTCAAGAGAGTGTGGCGGCTCACCATAGCCCCAAGAGGCATCGGAGTTACCGGTAGCTGTATCCTGCCCCTTCACCCACTTGATGCCGCCGAACTCGTCGAGGAGATAAGGCTTGTCGGCTTTTTCATAGCGCGGGAAATCGTAGACGTCGTTGTCAGCAGGACGGTTGAAGCCAACGTTGGTGCGCGGTATGCCCGGGTATTCATTGGGGGTCTGGAACCAGCGCTCGCCATTGTATATAATCTCTTTGAGCCGCTTGGGATCCTGCTCGTAATTGTGGGTCGTCCAGATGTCAGTCTTGATGTGTACGCCTCCGCTGACGTCGCATACGGGGCGCGTTGGGTCGAGCGCCTTACTTAGATCGTAGACATCGCTCACGAAGCGCGGGAACTGCACGCGGTCGGGCCACCACTCCTCGTTCATCGGAGTCCAGGTGACGATGCTGGGATGGTTGCGGTCGCGTACAATCTCTTCCGTCCATTCGGTGAGGAAATTGCGTGCCACTTCCGGATCATTGGCATTCATGCCCCAAGAGGGTGCTTCGCCCCATGTGATGTAGCCCAAGCGGTCTGCCCAGTAGTGGAAACGCTCCTCGAAAACTTTTTGGTGAAGGCGTGCGCCATTGAAGCCTGCGGCAAGTGACAACTCGATGTCATGCTTCAGCGCCTCGTCGGTGGGAGCTGTCCAGATGCCGTCGGGGTAAAAACCCTGGTCGAGGACGAGCCGCTGATAAAATGGCTCGTTATTGAGATATATCTTATTGCCCTCGATATGTATTTTGCGCATGCCGACGTAACTTGTGACGAAATCGATGGTCTTGCCAGCGGCATCTTTCACCTCGTAGGTCAAATCATAGAGGAAGGGGTTTTCCGGACACCATAGCTTCTGCGTCTTGACAGGCAGGACAATGGTGCTGTTGTTCTGTGCACGGACGGTCTTCGTGGCAACCACCTTCTTTCCGTCGCGCAAGGTGACGGTCAGCGTGGCGGGCGATTCGCTGTAGAATGTCGGATGCACCACAACCTGGCTCTGGTCTATGTCCGTAATAACCTGCGTGCGGAGCAAGGCTCTCTCGTCGACAGGCTCCATCCATACTGTTTGCCAAATGCCCGTAGTGCGAGTATACATACACTCGAAGGGATTCATGCGGACATTCTGCTTTCCGGCCGGCTGCTTTGTGGTACGCGTATCGCTGTAGGCGTGCACGACAAGGGAGTGTGCCTTGCCGTCGGCAAGAAACTTCGTCACGTCTACAGAAAACGATGTGCTACCACCGAAGTGACGTCCTGCCAGATGACCGTCAACGTAAACTTCGCTATTATAATAGACGGCTCCAAAGTTGAGCATGACGTTGCGGCCTGACCATTCCTGCGGCATTTGGATGCTGCGGTGATACCAGATGTTGTTGATGAAGTCGGTGTAGCCTACGCCGCTGAGCTTGCTCTCGGGACAGAATGGAACGGTAATCTTACCATCGAAGCCCTTACTTTCGTAGAGTCGTTTCTCCATGCCGGAGCCAACGAAGTCGAAGGTATAGGTCCAGTCGCCGTTGAGGTTAAGCCAGTCCTGGCGTTCGAATTGTGGGCGAGGGTACTCTGCCCTGGGCAATGCCCATGCTCCGGCAGTCGTGCAAAGTAACAGGAGCAAAAGAAATTTTTTTTTCATAGGTTGAATATTGTTATTATGTGTTATATTTTATCCGAAGTCGAATTCCATTTGTGGCGAGCCGAGCAGGTTGAAAGTCATACGGTGGTAAGGTGTTGTGCCGTGCTCGCGGATAGCCTGTCGGTGGGCAGGGGAAGGGTAGCCCTTGTTGTTGTCCCAATGGTAGGCGGGATATTCCTTGTGGAGTTTCTGCATATAGTCGTCGCGATAGGTCTTTGCCAATATGCTGGCAGCCGCGATACTCATATACTTGCCGTCGCCTTTGACAATGGTCGTGCAGGGTAGTTCTCCATAGGGTGTGAAACGGTTGCCGTCGACAATAACTTCCTCGGGTCGAAGTCTGAGCCCGTCAAGGGCACGGTGCATAGCCAGGATGCTGGATCGCAGTATATTGATGTTGTCTATTTCCTCATTTGTGACAATGCCGATTGCCCAAGCCAGCGCCTCCCGCTCGATGATTTCACGCAGGGCATAGCGACGGCGTTCTGTGAGTTGCTTGGAGTCGTTCAGGAGGTCGTTATGGAAGTCTGGAGGCAAGATAACGGCAGCTGCAAAGACCGGACCAGCCAGGCAACCGCGACCAGCCTCGTCGCAACCGGCTTCAATGACATTTTTATGGTAATAGGGCTGGAGCATTATTGTTTTGTGTTTAGGGTGGCAGTTAATTGTTTACTTTTCACTTCTTAATGATTGCCCTTACGATGAACCAACAATGCTGGAATAGTGTCCGCGGCCAGCCATAGTGCTTGGTCATGATGTGCAGGCGCTCAACGAGCGATGGGAACTGGTTGCGCGTAGTGAGTCCCTCGTTAAGGTAATCAGTGAGCACGAGATGCGTGTTGACTATTCTCATGTGACGGCGTGCAGCCTGTTGGATGAGGCGGATGCACCAGTCATAGTCGGCAGAATAGCGGTAGCGGAGGTCGTAGCGTTCTTGTCGTGCCAAATCTATACGAACGTAAAACGACTGGTGGCAAACGCGCATACCGTCCGCAAAGCTTTTGAACGTAAGTTGCTCGGGCGGTGTGAGGCGGCGCTGGCGCAGGAAGTGGCCTTCTGCGTCCACCAGATGTGTGTCGCCATAGAGGATGGCAGGATTGCTGCTGCCGCCTCTTGTCCATTGCGACGCCTGTACCAAGGCTGAGACGGTGTCGTTGCTGTGCAGACAATCGCCAGCGTTAAGGAAGACGATGTAGTCGCCCATAGCATATTGCAGCGCTTTGTTCATGGCGTCGTAAAGTCCTTCGTCGGGCTCGCGTATGAGGCGTATGCTGTGTCGTGCCTGGTTCTCCTCGACGTAGCGCTGCACGAGCGAGAGCGTGTGGTCGGTGGAGCACCCGTCAATGATGAGGTGCTCTATACGGTCATAGTCCTGCGAAGCAACACTCTTTAGGGTACGCTCTAACGTTGCCTCGGCATTGAAGGTGACGGTTGCAATGGTAATGAGAGGCTTCATATTATGTCTGATAGATGTCTATGTACTGCTGTGCCACAATGGTTTCGTTGTATGCTTGGGCAGCCTTTCCGTATGCTGCATCGCGGAGGTCGTGGCTGAGGACGTAGCGGATACCTTCCGCAAAGTCGGCTGCATCGCGGTAACGTGCCACGTAGCCGTTTGCCTTGTGGTCAATCATCTCGGGGATACCGCCGACGTCGAAACCGACGCAGGGTGTGCCGCAACTCATGGCCTCGGCAATTGTGTTTGGCAGGTTATCTTGCAGACTGGGGGTAAGGAAAGCATCGACGGCGTTATATACTTGCGACATCTCTTGTTCGCCGATTGTGCCGAGACGCGTGATGCCGATGCCTTCGGTAACCGGAATCTGTTCGGAGTCTTTCCCTACAATGACCAGATGCAGGCTCTCCATTGGCAGCCGGGACTGACGGAGGGCTTCCGTCAGGTAGGCCATGCCCTTGCGCTCGTCGGTTACTTTTTGGCTGCAAAAGAGTAGCAAGCGTCGGTCTTGCGGCAACGAAAGGGCATGTCGTGCCTGCTGCATGTCGGTAGGATGGAACAGTGCTGCCGGTATGCAGTTGTTGATGTGTCTGACGCGTGCAGAGGGCAGTGCATGCTGTGCCCGGTCGGCTATCCATTGGCTGCATCCGATGAAAGTCAGTGGTGCCTGACTGTACATTGCGTGCTTGCGCGTATATATATAATAAGGTGTATTTCCCGACATGAGGGGGCAGTGTCGGCACTCTTCTTCGGTGCAGTTGCCGCGATAGTGGCATACTCCCAGATAGGGCCATTCGTCGTGAAGTGTCCATACGATGCGCTTCCCGCTGGTCAGGATGCGCCGGATGGTGTCAAGCGAGAGCATGCCTTGACAGACCCAGTGCAGATGGATGATGTCTGCGTCATGGAACTCGCGGGTGTGCGTGATGTCAATGCCTGCATTGGCTATGTCGACTTGCCAGAGACGTTTGCGGCTAAAGCCGACGTGGGGCAGTATGGCGAGGCGTTCTAAGAGCTTTGGTATCTTGTTGCCCACTCTGACGATGGTTCTGCTGTTTTCTTTTTGCTGTGTCGCTGCATCGCGTACCATCATTTTTGCCTTCACGCCGTTTTTGTTGAGGGCATCCATGAGGCGTCGTGCTGCGATGGCACCGCCGCCACTCTTTTCGCTGGTGCTGACGAGGAGTACGTTCATCGGTAGGCCTTTCTCCCCGTCCATTTCCTGATGCGGTTGCGGACGGAGGTGAGGATGTAGCGCAGGTTGCCGTAGCGCAGGTTGAGGAAGAGTTCTTCGAAGGAGCGCCATACTTTGACTGCCGGATTCATCCATCCCATGATGCGATAGGCGCGCTTGCGGTAGGCTACGTGCTCGATGATGTGTGGCGGATGTGTGATGCGGGCTGTGCCGTTTTCGTGTTCCATTTCGAACCGCTGCATGGTGAAGATGCGCCGATAGCCGCCGGGCATTGTCCGGAGCGAGCCGCCGAAGTGTGTGCTGCCTGTCGTGGCGCCGAGGTTGTTGATCATGTTCCGCCGGGGGACGATGGCCAGGCTGTTGCTGAGCATCAGGTAGGCCCAGAAGATGGTTTCGTAGTATGGTCTGCCTTGTCGTGCATGCTCGCGATGCTGCCGGCACATGGGCAGGAAGTCGTCGCGATAGTGGCGCTCGCGTATGAGTGCTTCTATCCGCTGTACGCTGACGGGGTCGTCGAGCCATGCGTAGTGTTCGTCCCAGCGGTCGACGACGCGTCGCCATGATGCCCAGCCCCAGATGCTGAAGTTTGTGGTGAAGAAGTAGTCTGCGCCGGCGTCGGATGTCTGCTCCTCGACGTTGAAGCCGCTTATCATTGTGATGCGTTCGTCGTGCTCGTAGCGTTCCAGCATGTCTCGGCAGAAGGAGAAGAAGCTGACGGCGGGTACGTCGTCGTCCTCCAGGACTACGCACTTGTCGACGAGGGAGAATGCCCATTTCTGGGCCAGGTATTCGGAGGGATCGCAGCCGTAGTTGCGCTCCTGATAGAGCTGTCTTACGTCGCACTCCCAGTCTATGTTGCCCACTATTTCGCGGCATGCCAGTATGCCCGGCATGTCGGCTTGCGAGCGCGGTCCGTCCTGGTAGAGCAGGAGGTGTGTGGGACGTGCCTTGCGCACTTGGGCGAAGACTTGGCCGAGCTGCTGCGGCCTGTTGAAGAACAGAATGAGGACTGGTATGTCGATGAGTGCGGGCTTCATGTACGCAAAGTTACGAATTTTTTGTCATTCCGGCCCAATTTGTGCGTAATATCTTCATTTATTCGGGCCGTTGACGTGAAATAACGTGCGCCGGCACGTCTATGGCGGTGCTGCCTTGCACGTACTGCTGCATAAATGTTTAATAAATTTTAAGAAACAGGACATCAGGTGAAATATTTTTCTTAAATTTGCAGTCGCAAAGCAAACGAGGCCATGCACTTCCGGCCGCACGTGCCTGCAATGCAGCCTCTACTGCCGGTGCGGCGAAAAGCCACCGCCGGTGCAACGCAAAGGCACAACTGGTGCGGTGAAAAGGTACCGCCGGTGCAACGCAAAGGCACTGCCAAATGAAGCGAGGAAAGACACTCCGGAACCGGTCG
>JAFLUV010000019.1:3461-6217 GCA_022508635.1 Prevotellaceae bacterium | reverse complement strand
TGCAACGCAAAGGCACTGCCAAATGAAGCGAGGAAAGACACTCCGGAACCGGTCGAAAAAACAACCTCCGGTCGTCAGAAAAACATCTACTGGTTGTAAGGTCTGACATCTACTGGTTGTAAGGTCTGACATCTAGTGCTCGTCAGAAAAACATCTACTGGTTGTATGACCTGACATCTACCGGTTGTTCGCCGCACCTCCGCCGCACGTCGGAGAGCACCTCCGGAAGACCGTCCGAAAACGTGCGGAAGAAGACCTCAAAGACAACTGAAACAAACTAAATACTAACAACTTAAACCGTCCCGACCATGATGCAGTGAAGCATCCCCACGCACATGCGTTCCCGACATCCCGACAACTCAGCATGAACAAATTTACCTGGATAGCAGTTGCCCTCGCCCTCATACTGGCAGGCTGCAAGGAAGAGCTCGACACGTCCGCACGATACGTCTTTACGGGCAAGACCATATCACAGTACCTGGAAGAGAAGGACTACTACAGCGAGTACGTGCGCCTCCTGGGCAAGACGCCCGTCAGCCCCTATTCGGAGACCACGCTGAAACAGCTGCTCTCCGCTCGCGGACACTACACAGTGTTCGCCCCGACAAACGACGCCGTCTACGCCTATCTGGACACACTCTGCCGGCAAGGCATCATCGAAAAGCCGTCGTGGGAAGGCTTCACGCAACAGAGCGTACTCGACAGCATCGAGCGCGTCATCGTCTTCAACAGCATCATGGACAGCGGCGACCAGCCGGCCTACGACATCTCGGACTTCCCGCGACACGAGCACGAGTTCACACTGGCAAACATGCACAACCGCAAGCTGCGCGTCTTCTACGGCACATACGACATGGACAGCATCAGCATCGACGGACTGGCAACAGTCTCGAAGAAAAACCGCGGCATCATCGTCTCCAACGGCTTCATACACCAAGTGGAGAGCGTCATAGCCCCAAGCGACCGACGGCTCGGCGACTACGCACGCATCTGGGCACGCCAGCCCGAGAGCGGCTACAGCGTAATGGCAAAGCTGCTCATGGCCTGCCAGCTCGAGGACACACTCAACGCCTATCGCGACGAGACATGGGAATACCTCTACCTCACAGGAGGCGTGAAAGACCTCCCCAACCACACCTCCGTAGGCCAGACAGGCACCATACCCGAGCACCGCTACTACGGCTTCACCCTCTTTGCCGAGACCGACCGCTTCTGGGAACAAACCCTGGGATGCAAGGCAGAGGAAATCAATGCCGCCAAGGTATGCACCTACCTGCAAGAGTCAGGACTCTTCGACCACATCGAGGGCACAACCTACGACGACGACTACACCAACCCCATGAACATACTGAACCAGTTCGTCACCTATCACCTCCTCCCACAGCGCATAGGAAGGGAAAAACTCGTGATACACTACAACGAACTGGGATACAACTATGTCAGCGCACAGAGACCAACCATCCCCATCATGGACTACTACCAGACAATGGGACTGCCGCGCCTGCTGAAGACCTACGAAAGCCGCGAGTCGAACGGCATCTACCTGAACCGCTTCCCCAGACTCAGGAACGGACGCGGACAATTCGGCTCCCTGCGTGAGAACGTCAACGACTACCACGAAAGCGGACTCTTCCCGCCACTGAAGGGAACCAGCACCACGCCCGACGAGAACATCGGCATCCCCGTCCTCACCACCACGGAGGCAGGAACGGATGCCAGCAATATCCTCAACGCCGTCGTCTATCCCCTCGACAGACTGCTGGTATGTACCGAGAACGTCTGCAACCAGATGGGGAGCCAGCGCATTCGCATCGATGCCTGCTGCCTCATGCCGGAACTGATGAACAACGACATCCGCCAGACACGTGCCTACTACGCATACGGAGCAAACAACGTCCGGGCCTTCCCCTCGAACTATCCCTATATCGAAAGCATTGACATACGCGAGGGAACACAATTCTACTACCTTCAAGGCTATCTCTCCGGCTACCATAACCTTCAGGGCGATGAGTTCAACATCATCGGGCGCTACGACTTTACCATGAAGCTGCCTCCCGTGCCGCGTGCCGGACAATACGAAATACGCTTTGGCGTAGCCACAGGCTCGTATGTGCGTTCTGTAGCGCAGATATATTTCGGCAGTAATCCCGACAACATGCCCGCAGCCGGCATCCCCATGGACCTGCGCGTAGGCGGCCTGGAAAGGCGTGCAGGCAATGAGGTGTCGCCCTCCAACGTAGGATGGGAGCCCGATACAGACGACGAGGAATACGACTCGCAAGTCAGCAAGTCCATGCGCACGAAGGGCTTTATGAAGGCACCCAACTCATGGACGAATTCGCTGGGCAGCAGCATCTCCATTCGCACCTACCACTATATGACCCGCCGCATCATGGTAAGTACCTACCTGTATCCCCACCGCAACTACTATATAAGGTTCAAGTCGGTTCTGGATCAGGAGGCAAAGGAGTTCTATATGGACTACTTCGAGTATGTGGCCAAGGAGGTTTACGACAATCCCGAGGAGCAGGAAGACATCTGGTAAGAAGTAGGGCTATGGTCTTTTGACGGGTACCGCCCTGTCGATAGGGGACATACAAACCTATTGATAAGGACATACCACTCTGTCAATGGAGACATACAGACCAGTCGAGAGGGACATACAGAAATGCAGCAGGCTTACGATGCGTAGGCCTGCTGCATTTGTTTCTCCTGCTCGTCAAGGGCATTTGCCCTGCTCGTCGGATGCGCTTGTC
>JAFLUV010000019.1:0-3361 GCA_022508635.1 Prevotellaceae bacterium | reverse complement strand
GGAGCTGGCGCCGATGAGTACCGACGTTACGCCTTCCTGCTCCAGTACCCAGCGCAGGGCTTCCTCGGCGGTGCTGTGTCCCGAGGCCTGTGCCTTTTCCCTCAGCTTAGTGACGTAGTCCGTGAGTTCGGGTGTCAGTCGCTCGGGCTTGAGGAAGCGTTCGCGCGCCATGCGTGAGTCGGCGGGTATGCCGTTCATGTAGCGGTCGGTGAGCAGTCCTTGTGCCAGGGGCGAGAAGGCGATGAAGCCTATGCCGTGCTCGCGGCAGAAGGGCAGGATGCCTGTCTCTATGGGCTTGCGCTCTATGAGGTTGAGCCTGCCCTGGTAGATGAGCAGGGGCACGTCGTGCTCGCGGAGGTACTGGTGGCCGATGCGCAGCTGCTCCAGTGGCCAGTTGGATATGCCGGCATAGAGTGCCTTGCCTTGGCGGACGATGTCGACGAGGGCCTGGAGTGTTTCCTCGAGGGGCGTGTCCGGATCGAGGCGGTGGCTGTAGAAGAGGTCGACGTAGTCGAGGTGCATGCGCTTGAGGCTTTGCTCGAGGCTTGCCATGAGGTACTTGCGTGAGCCCCAGTTGCCGTAGGGTCCCGGCCACATGTCGTAGCCTGCCTTCGAGCTGATGAAGAGTTCGTCGCGGTAGGGACGGAAGTCGTGGTCCATCAGGCGTCCCATGGTCTCTTCGGCGCTGCCGTACGGTGGACCGTAGTTGTTGGCGAGGTCGAAGTGGGTGATGCCGCGGTCGAAGGCGTGGCGTGCGATGGCGCGGCTCCGTTCGTAGGAGTCTGCGCCACCGAAGTTGTGCCAGAGGCCGAGGCTGACCTTGGGCAGGAGGATGCCGCTCTGTCCGCAGCGCTGGTAGAAGCCTTGCCGGTCGTAGCGTTGCGGTGAGGGGAGATATGTCTCTGGTATCATGACCTTTGCGTGCGGTTTATTCTACGACGCCGCACCATCCGCCGTTGCGGGCGAGGTGGATGCGCAGCGTAGTCTGGGGTGTTACGTTCTGCTGTTCCCGTTTGTAGTCGACGGCGATGCGGTGTGCGTTGCGTCCGTCGCGGAAGCTGGTGAGGCGGCCGCCCTTGCCGAGGAAGTCGAGGGGCAGGTCGATGTCCTGGGGCTTGTCGCCCGTGATGGCTCCGATGTACCATTTGCTGCCTTTGCGCTTGGCTACGGCGTAGTAGTCGCCGGCCTTTGCGGCGAGGACGCGTGTCTCGTCCCATGTGGTGGGTACGGAGGCGATGTAGCGTGTGCATTCCTCTTCGCGCAGGTAGCGCGTGGGGCTGTCGGCGAGCATCTGCAGTCCGCTCTCGAAGCAGACGTAGAGTGCCATCTGGTAGGCGCGCGTGCCGCTGCCCATGGGGAGCGAGCCGCTGCCGCGGTGGTCTTCGGGCTGTGCGTTCTGCATGGCGCCGGGAGTGAAGTCCATGGGGCCTACGGCGTTGCGTATGAAGGGCAGCCAGATGGAGTTCTCGGGCTTGCAGCTGCTGTTGTACTCAAGTCCCCTGACGCCTTCGTAGCTGATGAGGTTGGGCAGTCGCTGCTCCATGCCTGAGGGCTTGAAGGCGCCGTGGTAGTCGATGAGGAGGTGGTGCTTTGCGCATTCGCGGGTGATGCGTTCGTAGAAGTTGACCATCCACTGGTCGCTGTGGTCCATGAAGTCTACCTTGAGTCCCTTTATGCCCATTGCGGCGTAGTGGGGTATGAGGTCGGGGTGCTGCTCTACGGTGAGCCATGCGAGCCAGAGCATGATGCCGACGTTCTTCTGGCGGCCATAGTCTATGATGGCCTGCAGGTCGAGGCCGTCACGCGTGGTGAACGGGTCCTGGACGCGCTTGTTCCAGCCCTCGTCCAGCAGTATGTATTCGATGCCGAAGCGTGAGGCGCAGTCGATGATGTACTTGTATGTCTCGGTGTTTATGCCGCTCTCGAAGTCGACGTCCCATACCGTCCAGTGGTTCCACCAGTCCCAGTTGACCTTGCCGGGGCGTATCCACGAGGTGTCGTCGAGCTCGCAGCGTCCTCCCAGCAGCACTTCCATCTGGTTCTCTGCGATATCCTTGTCGGTGCCGATGACGGCGAAGCGCCAGGGCAGCGTGCGCTGTGCGTCGGTCAGTGCGATGCAGTCGCGTTCCTTCGTGATGGTCCAGCTGCGGTCGCCCCGCGGCTCCCACGTCTCGGGCGACTTGGGGAAGGCTGCGGTGAAGCTGTTGCCGTCGTCGGGCTTGAGGAACATGTGGGGATAGTCGCGGACGTCGCTCTCGGAGAGGAGCACCTTCGTGCCCTTGGGGCTCTCGAGCAGCAGGGGCAGGTAGGTCATCTCGTCGCCGGCCTTGTACTCGTCGGTCATGACGTGGGTGTAGACGCTCTCGCAGGATGTCTTGAAGCCGGAGGTCTTGGAGACGTGCGCCAGGAAAGGCTCGGGCAGGCAGAGCTCCAGCCCTTCGTCCATGACCTCCACCTGTCCCTTGCCCTTGCTTATGGCGAAGCGGTAGGCGAAGCCGTTGTCGTAGGCGCGCACGTCAAGCGAGATGCCGCCCTTGAAGGCGAGCGTCAGCTGGTTGGCCTTGTCGGGCACTTCGGCGGACTTCAGCGGCACGGTGGGCCGCACGGTGTCGTCTATCTTCGTGCGCTTCGTGCCGCTGAGCCTCAGGGCCTTGCCCGGTGCGTCGCTGCCGACCTGGAGGCTGAGGGCACAGTCCCTTAGTATCTGCTCCTCGCCCTTGTAGACGCTCAGCGTGAGCCGCTCGCCCGTTGATACCTCAACCCTGACGCTCCCGTCGGGCGACTCCAGCGTCTGTACCAGCGCCTGTACCTGTACCTTCTGCGCACCAGCCCGTCCTAAGGCCATCAGTGCAACTGTCAATAGAAATAGGATTCTCTTCATCATGTCGTTTACGTTGTTAATATAGTTTGTTAAAGATGTTTTCATGGCTTAGAGGCTGGCCTTTGTCTGCTTGGCGAACTGCCTTTGCCTGCTTGGCGGCTTGCTTTTGTTTGCTCAGCGAACTGCCTTTGTCTGCCCGACGGCCTGCTTTTGCCTACAAAGATAGCAAAATCCTGCGACATATTCACTACTTTTTCTGTTTTTATTCCCTTCTGCGCCCATATAGTCGGGAATAGTGCGACGCAGCCGCATCGCAAGCGCGTTCCCTGCATGCCGCCATACCGTATTTCACCCGTGAATATACCCTTTCCCATGCACTGGCATTGCCGTTTCAGCACGACGGTAGTAGCGTTGCGCTTTCAACGGTAGTAGCGTTGCGCCTTCAACGGTAGTAGCGTTGCGCCTTCAACGGTAGTAGCGTTGCATCTTCAACGGTAGTAGTGTTGCGCCTTCAACGGTAGTAGCGTTGCGCCTTCAACG
>JAFLUV010000189.1 GCA_022508635.1 Prevotellaceae bacterium | reverse complement strand
GTCACGATCCCACGACCTCCGGATTATGAATCCGACGCTCTAACCAGCTGAGCTATCCCGCCATCCACAATGTTGCTGCGTGATTTCGAGCGCAAAGGTACGGCTTTTTCACGGAACGGCCAAACATTTGCCGCACTTTTTTTGTATTTCCATTGCTTATTCATACCTTTGTAGGCGAAAACCCATACATCATGTCTTCACTCCTTTCCTTAAGCCGTTGGCTTGCCCGTTACACGAGTCTTTTCATCATCCTCGTCGCCATTCTGGCTTATTTCGTGCCAGATGCCTTTGCATGGGTACAACAGGGACAACGAGCATCCGTCATCCTCGGTCTCATCATGCTGACGATGGGATGCACGCTCTCTACCAATGACTTTCACATCCTGCTCACTCGCCCAATGGATATCCTCATCGGAGTGGTGGCGCAATACACCATCATGCCGCTTGTGGCATGGATGCTGGCGCGGTTATTCCACCTTGATGCCTTTATGACGGCGGGCATTATATTGGTCGGTTGCTGTCCAGGAGGCGTAAGCAGCAACATCATGAGTTTTCTGTGCAAGGGCGACGTGGCATATAGCGTCGGCATGACAACGGTAAGCACTTGCCTCTCGCCCATTATGACGCCGCTATTGATGCTATGGCTGGCAGGTGCAGAGATTGAAGTAGATGCTTGGGGCATGTTCCAGAACATCCTGCTCGTAACGCTGTTGCCCGTAATGCTTGGCGTGGCATTCAACTATTTTCTGGGGAAGCGGAAGGATTTTCTGCTGATACAGGGCATAATGCCTGGCGTGAGCGTGCTGTGTCTGGCTTGCATTGTAGGCGGCGTTGTCTTTACCGTCCGCCCGCAGTTGCAGGAGACAGGACTGCGACTCTTGCTGCTGACGCTGGCCGTCGTGACGCTCCACAATGGCACTGGCTACCTGCTGGGCTACCTCGCAGGCAAGGGTTTTGCCTTCAGTACTGCCAAGCGGCGCACGCTCTCCCTCGAAGTGGGAATGCAGAATGCTGGCATGGCAACGGTACTCGCCCGCAACTTCTTCGCCTCGCCTGCCATGATTGCCGTGAATCCGATGGCTGCACTGGCAGTCTTTCCATGCGCCATCTCATGTGCCTACCACAGCATCTCCGGCACGTTGCTGGCTGGCTTTTTCTCCCTACAGGACGAAAAGAATGCTGAACATTGAACGTTAATCTCCCCAATATTTATATGTCATCATGAAAGGAATTGCACTCTGTCTCGCCATTGTCTTTGCCCTGACTTCATCGTTGACGGCGAACGACGGTGTCTATTACACCAGTGGAAGTTTTCTCGTTCCGCTCAAAGAAACAGATATCTCCGTGAAGAGGGAAGTGCTGGAGATAACGCTTTGCAAGGACAACTTTGCCAGCGTCACGGTAGACTATACATTCTATAATAATGGTGAGGACAAAACAGTGGTGATGGCTTTCGAGGCAAGACCGTCCATCAATGCATGGGCTCCCTTCAACCGTCAGGGCATCCATCCGTTCATTGAGGACTTTACGGTACTCTTCAACGGACTGCCTTTGCAACACCGCAACGCAGTGGTGGCGATGAACGACAATGACAAGGAAAAGGACAATCTGACGCCTCTCGACCTGACGGACTGGAAAGGCTTTGGCGAAGTGGCAGACACTCTGCTGCCGATGGATAACGTGCTTGTCAACCCGGCACAGCCTGACTCCTTCTGCAGTTTTGCCTATGCATACTACTTCGATGCGCCGTTCCGGAAGGGAGAGAACACGGTACGCCACACCTATCGCTACCGAATGAATAACAGTGTATGGTACGATTACGAGGTAGACTACTGGCTGACTCCCGTTACGCGTTGGGCAAACGGGCAGGCAGACGACTTCACGTTGAGGATCAAGTCGGAAGACTTCAGGGACATCATCCTTAAAGACAGCATCTTCCTCGGCACGCCCTTCAAGATGAACGGTATTGGAGATATCCACCAACTACAGACGGACTATTTCGCTCATGGCCGCCAGTATCTCTTTGCAGAACTTAAGCCAAGCAACGTCCTGGAATGGCACGGAACAGACTTCGCCCCGACGGAAGACTTGTGCATCTTTCCGCTAAATGTGCTGGAAGACATGAACGGAATAAGCACTAAAGGGCGCGTAGTCATAGACAAAGACGGACATGTAGCGCGCTATATTGCCGACTCGGGCGACAACTACTTTGTCATGGGCCAAGACTACGGGCTTGTGCCCAAAGACAGAGCAAGAGTAGTGCTTCGCGAGGCTGCGAAAGGAGAGGGATTCGTCTACCTGAAAAGCAACATCCAAAAGGGGAATGTACGGCAAGAGCCTTCCCTGAAAGGACAGGTACTGCTCACGATAGAGAATGACGGCGAGATGCCTGAAAGCTATCCCTGTCTCGGATTTGTCTCGCACAAAGAAGCAGATGGCTTCTACAAGTGGTGGTACAAGGTGGACGTAAACGGTACTGTCGGTTACATCAGCGAGAGAATTGCCGCCTGGAACCCAATACAGTACTGATCCAGAATCAGTCAAACAGGAGAGTTTTGGTCTGTATAAATGTCTACAAAGAACTCATCCGGCTGACCTATGGACTCACCTCTTGCCCTGCCTCTTTCCCCGACAACGGTCTTCAGGCTTCCGTCGGAGTTGAATATGTACAGTTCCTTGGTTATTAGCCTGTCAAACGTAGTGCCGTTTTGGGACAAATGAGAACCCGTTGGTGAAGTGACAAGAAAACGATTGTCAGGGAAGCGGCATTCTTACCAGAACCGGATTATTCTCGGAATTGCTGAGGTCTTCGCAGAGGAAGAGGGCTTCGTCTGCCGTATAGGCTGCAAACAGCATCGGCTTCAGCT
>JAFLUV010000188.1 GCA_022508635.1 Prevotellaceae bacterium | reverse complement strand
ATGGACGAGGCTGCTGCCAAGCTGCGCATGGAGCGTGACTCCGTGCCCGAAGAGATGGACGAAATCACACGTCGGCTGGCACAACTTGAGATAGAACGCGAGGCCATCCGTCGTGAGGTGAAATCTTCCACTTCGACCGATGCGGACAAGCAAAAGCTCTCGCGTCTGGAGGAAGAGATAAAGATGCTGCGCGATGAAGAGACACAGATGCGCAAGCAATGGGAGGACGAGAAGCAGCAGGCCGACCGTATACAGGCGATTAAGGACAGCATCGGACGTTTCCGCCAACAGGCAGAGCAGGCAGAGCGTGATGGCAACTATGCCTTGGTAGCAGAGATACGCTATTCCAAGTTGCCGGAGCTCAAGAAGCAGTTGTCAGAGAACGCTGCTGTCAGTTCCAAGCTCCTGCGTGATGAGGTAACCGCTGATGATATTGCCGATGTCGTGAGCCGTTGGACTGGCATCCCTGTCAGTAAGATGCAGACAAGCGAGACGGAGAAGCTACTGCATCTTGAAGAGGAACTGCACAGGCGCGTCATTGGTCAGGAAGAGGCTATTTCGGCGGTAGCCAGTGCTGTGCGCCGTAGCCGTGCAGGTCTGCAAGACCCGAAGCGTCCTATCGGTTCTTTCATCTTCCTTGGTTCCACGGGTGTGGGCAAGACGGAGCTTGCCAAGGCATTGGCAGAGTATCTCTTCGACGACGAGACGATGATGACACGCATCGACATGAGTGAGTACCAGGAAAAGTTCAGCGTGACGCGGCTCATTGGTGCCCCTCCGGGATATGTCGGCTATGACGAGGGTGGACAGCTTACTGAAGCCGTGCGGCGCAAGCCTTACCAGGTCGTTCTTTTTGATGAGATAGAGAAGGCACATCCTGATGTGTTCAATACTCTGCTTCAAGTTCTTGACGATGGCAGGCTGACTGACTCAAAGGGGCGCACCGTCAACTTTAAGAATACCATCATCATCATGACCAGCAACCTGCTGACGAGTGTTCCGGAGGGACAGGGAGCAGGAAATAAGGAGCAGGGTGAGGCTGTCCGCCAGATGCTTGTACAGCGAGGTATCCGTCCAGAATTCCTGAACCGAATAGATGAGATAATCGTCTTCCATCCCTTGAACTGGGGCGAGGTGAAACAGATTGTACGTCTTCAAGTGGAGGCTGTCCAGAAAATGCTTCGCGAGAATGGCATTATATTGGAGATAACTGATGAAGCCATCGACTTGCTGTCCGGTGAGGGTTACGACCCAGACTTCGGGGCACGTCCCGTCAAACGAGCTATCCAACGCCTTCTGCTCGACGACCTTTCAAAGGCACTCCTCGCCGGTCAGCTCGACCGCAATCGTCCTATCAGGGTCGATGCCAAGGAGGGCAAGCTTACAATGATGTAGATACAACTCAAAACTACCAGCAGGGCAAGGCCTCGTGCCTTGCCTTGTTGATACAACATGAAGAAACTGACCAATCCTATCGTCTGGCTGAGCCGTTTCCGCCACCGTTGCGGTTACGGTGTGCATAGTCCTTTTGCCTTCAGCTTCATCACGGATGTCATCTACGAGCGGCATCCTTACTATGCTTATAGTGAGCTTGACCGCATGCTGCCCGTCTCTATGCGTTGGCGTCGGCGTAAAGGATTACATCTGCTGTTGCGTCTGGCTAACCGTTTACAGCCTGACACCATCGTGCTCCCTCACGATGCCTGGTGGGAGAAGCGCTACCTGCAGAGCGGCTGTCAACGAGCATCCGTCATGTGCCAATGGCCGGAGGGAGAGGTGGCAATGTGTCTGCTTCGCGAGCCTTCCGACGAGGCTTTGGTGCATCTTGGGCAGCGCTCCGTGCTCCTGCTCGACAATCTGCACCGCCATCGCAACTGGTTTCGCCAACTTCCGTCGCAAGTCAGCTTCGACCTCTACGACCTTGGCATCGCCTTCTTTGATACTAACTACAACAGACAATACTATAAGGTAAACTTCTGAAAGTTCAAGATGCACAATCAACAAATTCGGAACTTCAGGGATCAACAATAGAGAATCTTTGCATAAAAATTATTACTCAATATGAAAGTCTATACTCGTACCGGCGATGCCGGCATGACGTCGCTTGTCGGCGGAAAGCGTGTGGAAAAATCCTGTGCCCGGCTGGAGAGCTATGGTACCATTGATGAACTGAATGCCCAGGTTGGCTTGCTTCTTACCTATGTCACGGAGCCAGCTGACAGGGATTGCCTTATCGGCATTCAGAAGCGGCTCTTTGTCTGCGGAGCCCAGCTCGCTACGGAGGCAGAATCGCCCTGTAAGCCTTCCTGTATCATCACTGTCGACGATGTTACGGCTTTGGAACACAGCATTGACCAGGCTTCTGAGGGTTTGCCCCGTTGGCGTGGCTTCACGTTGCCCGGTGGTTGCAGGGCTGCAGCCATAGCGCACGTGTGCCGTACCGTATGCCGGCGAGCGGAACGGCGCATCCTTGCCCTTGATGCTACGGAGAAAGTCTCCCCCGAACTCATAGCATACGTTAACCGCCTAAGTGATTACTTTTATGTCCTTGCTCTCCGGCTCAACAATTTACAGGGGACAGAGGAAATTTTATGGGAGAAATGATGCTCGTAAGGAAAAAATATGTATCTTTGCAAAGAATTAATGCATAATCTATAATATTATATGTACTGGACATTGGAATTAGCGTCAAAGTTGGAGGATGCCCCTTGGCCTGCAACACGGGAGGAGCTGATAGACTATGCCACGCGTAGCGGAGCCCCCCTTGAAGTCATAGAGAACTTGACGGAAATGGAAGACGAAGGTGAAATCTATGAGAACATAGAGGACATCTGGTCAGACTATCCGACAAAGGACGATTTCCTCTTCAACGAAGACGAGTATTA
>JAFLUV010000187.1 GCA_022508635.1 Prevotellaceae bacterium | reverse complement strand
CTCATTGTAGGTGAAGTAATATGTCCTTGGGTTGCCATACCGGTCATCACGGTGGATCTGGCCCAGATACTCCCCCCGACGGATAAAATTATCGAAGGTGTCAGAGATGTTGGTATCGGTATTCTCGTATTGTACATAGAAATCTATGTAGATCTTACCTTTCATGATACACCACGACTCTATTGTCGAGTCCCATTTGTTGCCAGTCCTGAAAGTGTCAAGAAGTCGTAGCTCCTTGTTTCGGCTCTGGTACATTCTGTTTCCCACTTCCTTGATGATACGCTTTATCGTATCTTGCTTTAAGGACAGCAGCTCTGTCCGGTCAAGGGATTCAATGATCTCCTTTTTCCGTTCAGCACGCATCCTTGAAAAAATTACTTGATTGATGTCTGTTTTCATAATTACATTATTTATAAGTGTCTTTAACTACATGAAAAAGGCGTGGCTGGACACCCTTGCTGATGTCCTGACCACGTCTGGAATTGCAGTGCCCTTTTCTAAAGCACCACAAAGAAGAAGTCCGGGTAGTTTATGAACAAATTCCAGACCTCACCATAACATTTGGCGATAACTCTCTTCATCTTTTATCACGTTTGTCGTTCTACATTGCCTGTGCAGGCTCTATCTCTTTCAGCTCGCCCTTCCTGAGTTTGTCGTACCAGGTCTTCCTGACCAGATATGAGCATGGTTCAATGGTATCACCGCTGATAAAATCACAGTTTTCATAGAATCCCTCGTATTGACAAAGCTTCTGGCTCTCAGGCCAGCTTACAACAAGTACCGAGTCCTGGTCATCACATGAATGATCAAGCCTTATATCCATAATGACAAAGTCGGCACTGAGCGTTTCCAAATGCCCGTCTGGAATGAAGTTGTCATCAAACCATAATTCGGCATCTTTTCTTGATTCGGACTCCAATACATTCAGTTCAATGTCTATAGTCCGTCTGATGTGGATTGTCTTTCTTTTCATTTTTTCTATTTTTTAATAAAATACTCTGTGGCAGAGTGGACAAGAATGTAATATTGCTTATTCACCCTGCATTCGTTTTCCCAAGGATTGTAATAATCAAGGCAAAGTGCCTCATAGAGCTTTGGCAGGTGTTTCCTAATCTTGCTCAACAACCATTTGTAGTTCACAGGTCGGCTGCCCTTCATCTTACGTTCCCATTCCTCCAGCGTGATTTCGCTGCAAGTGCATTCCAGTTCCATGGCTACTCTATCGTGTCGAAACATATAAATCCTGTAACGCAAAAGTCTTCCACAGAGTCTTCTGATGTCAGGTCTATAAGACCACTGACAGAATTGCAGTAGTATAGTATCTCTTCGTCAGGCAGTTCGTCTACGCCGTCCACAGCGATGGTTTCATTGAACTCGTCTTGCTCATTTCTCCACCTTACCGTCACATAGGCAACATTGGGAGATTTGCCATACCTTTTTATGTAATCAGAATGGGCTTCTTCAATTTCCTTGATTAAGTTGCTGTTGCTATTCATTTGCATAGTTTAATATAATGAATGAAAAAGCAGGGAGGAACATGATATATATAATATGTATAGTTCCTCCCCACCGTTGGGATTATGCTACGGAAATGGTCAGGCTTCCTGCCACCTCCGACTCTCTCATGTACAGGCTGTAGTCATATTCAGGATGATCAGCCTTGAACTGCGCCAGGTTGAATGACGACCTGACACTCGGCAGTTTCCTAGTCAGCCGCATGGTGTCGGTAGCCCAGGTTCTCACGTTTTTCGATTCCATGTCCTTCAGGATCTTTGCCTTGATGCCGCTGAGTGCCTCATCAATCTCTGCCTTCCTCTGGATAAGCTCACGGATGATTGCTTCCTGCGACCGGTATTCCTCCGGGATTCCGAATGGATTGACGAATTGTTCGCCCTTCAGGTCTGTTGCGAGCAGTTCCTCGCAGATGTCCGATGAGATACGATTGACAAAGATAATCTCTGCAATGTGGTCGAAAGTGCCGTCCTTTTTCTGCTTGTTGCGCAGATGGATGACGAACAGCCTGCCGACCTTCGCCTTTTTGTTCTGCCGCTCAAACAGGTAGGCATAGATGCTCAGCTGCCACCTGGCCTTCTCCAGCTTGTCTGCCGTCATCTGGCCATAGGTCTTGATGTCCCCAAGGTCAAAGGTGTCATTGGACACCCGGTAGACCTTGTCGATCTGGCTTGCATATTCCTTCCCATCAGTGACGATGTACTCGGATGCCTCATGAGTGAGATTATTGTCATGGCAAATCTGGATGTAGTCGGCAACCTCCACGGTGCCGTCGTTTACCCAGTTTGCATCAAAGTCCTCGCAGGATGCGTGAACCCCAGTCCCGTATTCCGCCGCCGCATCTACGATATGCTTTGGAATACCCTCAAACTCAGTCGGGAAGAACTGCCTTTGCAAGACAGGTGTGATACCCGACAGTAATTTGTCACCTAACTGGTAGGTGTGGTCCCCGGCATTGAAGATAACGCCGGAGTCCTTCAGTTCAATACGTTTTGCTTCCATTACGCTGCTTGTTTAAGTTGTTCTTTCCTCAAGGTGAACATCGCCTTGATTTCCGGATTTCCCTCTACCTCGTTCCTGTGCTGGTTGTAGAGGGCCAACAGAGACTCGGTATCCTGCATGGCGTTGATGGCCGTCTTGATACCGGCATAGCGGTCATTGCCCTGTGGCGGCTGCTGTGCCGTCCGTGGCTTTCTTGTGGCCGCCGATTTCTTCGGTTTCTCATCCCCTGACGGCTGTGCCGTAGCATTGGGGATTTCAGTGCTTGTCGTTTCCGGCAGGTCTTCACCTGCATAGATGTACAGTCCAAGACCGAACATTGCAAGGTTCTTCACCAGGCATCGCATGAGGGTCTTGTTGATGTCGAACATTGACACCGCCTCGACCGTCTTCTCAA
>JAFLUV010000186.1 GCA_022508635.1 Prevotellaceae bacterium | reverse complement strand
ATGGGCAAGGATCAGAGCGAATACAAGAGCGTGACCTACGAGGGATACGGCCCTCACGGCATCGCCGTCTTCGTGGACACCCTGACGGACAACACCACGCGCACCGTTGCCGACGTGCGCAGCATCTTCAACAAGTTCTCCGGCAATATGGGGACGACCGGCTCGCTTTCCTTCCTCTTCGACCACAAATGTGTCTTTACCTTCAAGAAGAAGGACGGCATGGACATGGACGACTTCATCCTTGACATGATAGACTGCGGTGCGGAAGAGGAGTACGACGAGGAGTACGACGAGGAGAAGGACGTGACGACGATTACCATCTACGGCGAGCCTACCAGCTTCAATGTCATCCAGAAGAAGCTCGAGGCAGACGGCTTTGAGGACGTAGGCGGCGAGTTTACCTACATACCCAACGACCTGAAGGACGTGACGCCCGAGCAGCGCGAGACGATCAACAAGATGGTCGAGAAGCTCGAGGAGTTCGACGACGTGCAGACGGTTTACACCAACATGAAGCCTGAGGAGTAGGGGCACCCCCGGAAAGCATTATGGAACAGCTACAGGCAGGACAGGTGCAGGAGCGGGACGGCGAACGGAGCCTGCTCTACAAGACCAGTGGCACGTGCAGCCAGTATATCGAGGTCGGCGTGAAGGACGGCAAGGTGAGCAGATGTATTTTCCATGGCGGTTGCAGCGGCAACACGCAGGGCATTGCAAGGCTTGTGACGGGCCAGTCGCCCCGGGAGGTCATCAGCCGTCTGGACGGTGTCTGCTGCGGCACGAAGCATACTTCGTGTCCGGATCAGCTCTGCCGGGCGCTTGAAGCCTTGACGCAGTCGGACGTCTGACGGTTACGGCCTGAGTGCCGGCTACGGTTTTACGATATAAGGCGGAGCTTGCGGCTCCGCCTTTGTCGTATCCGGATGTGGTCTTTGCCGCCTCTGGACATGGCGCGTCGTATGCGTCAGAACCGGTCGTCGTATGCAGGCGGTGCGCTTTGCAGGTCAGAGAACGAGTCGTTGATGCCCATGGCATTGGCAATCTGGTCGTTTTCGGCCATCTCCTCCGCCGTCATTTTGGGCGATACGAAGCGTCCTCCCATGTCGCTCTCGTGCGAGTTGGGCAGGGGGATCATGGTCTCGATGTCGGAGAAGCGTGCGAATTCATTCCGGAATGCCAGCTTGATGTCGCCGACGGAGCCGTTGCGGTGCTTGGCTATGATGAACATGGCCTTGCCGCGCCAGTCGTAGCCCTGGTCGTCGTTGTATATCTTGTAGTACTCCGGACGGTGGATGAAGCAGACGATGTCTGCGTCCTGCTCGATGGCGCCCGACTCGCGCAGGTCGCTCAGCTGCGGCCGCTTTCCCTCGATGCCTTCGCGGCTTTCCACGCCGCGGTTGAGCTGGCTCAGGGCGATGACGGGGATGTTGAGCTCCTTGGCGAGTCCCTTCAGGGCGCGGCTCACGGAGCTGACCTCCTCTTGCCGGCTGTTGATGTTCAGGCCGCTGGCCTGCATGAGCTGCAGGTAGTCTATCATGATGGCCTTCACGCCGAACTCCCGCACGAGGCGGCGTGCCTTTGTCTGTAGCTCGAAGACGCTGAGCGAGGGCGTGTCGTCGATGTAGATGGGTGCGTCGTAGAGCTGTCGCACGCGGTTGTCGAGCTGTCCCCATTCGTAGGGTGCGAGCTGTCCGCTACGCAGCTTCTCGCCGCTGAGCTCGCTGACGTTGACCATGAGTCGCTGCACGAGCTGCTGGTTGCTCATCTCGAGGCTGAACATGGCGCAGGGCACCTTGTAGTCTACGGCCATGCGCTTTATCATGGAGAGGACGAAGGCGGTCTTGCCCATGGCGGGGCGGGCTGCGATGATGATGAGGTCGCTGTTCTGCCATCCGTTGGTTATCTTGTCGAGGTCGTAGAATCCTGTGGGCAGTCCGCTGAGCCCGCCTTCCTTGGCCTGTGCCTTCTGGATGAGCTCGATGACCTGGCTGATGACGGGGTTGATCTGCGTGAAGTCCTTCTTCATGTTCTTCTGCGAGATGGCGAAGAGCATGCTCTCTGCCTCCTGCATGAGGTCGGCAACGTCGATGGTGGCATCGAAGGCTTTGGTCTGCACCAGGCTGGCGAAGGTGATGAGCTGGCGCTGTAGCGACTTCTGTGCGATGATCTTGGCATGGTACTCGATGTGGGCTGAGCTGGCTACCTGCGAGTTGATCTGCATCACGTAGACCTCGCCGCCGGCTTCTTCCAGGCTGCCGTTGCGCTCCAGCTGCTCGACGACGGTCATGATGTCGACGGGCTTCTGTTCTGCGTTCAGCGTCTGGATTGCCTGATAGATGAGCTGGTGCCTGTGGTCGTAGAAGCTCTCGGGCTTGAGCAGCTCTGCCACTAAGCCGTATGCCTCCTGTTCCACCATGAGCGCGCCCAGCACGGCCACCTCCATGTCGAGGCTTTGCGGCTGCTTGTGTCCGTACTGATCCACCTGGGGCACTTCCACTATCTTCGTCGTGCCGCTACGTCTTCTTCCTTTCGGTTCTGCCATTGTCTTGTTCCTTCGGTTGGGATTATTCTTGAAGCTTCCGTGCCGCCTTTCGGGCTTCGTTTCCGCCCTGCCTGGAGAAATTTTCCTCGTGCACTGGGAAAATCGTCTCGCCTAACTGGGCAGTAAATTCCCCCTTTGCGGCTGTAATGCAAAGGTATGACAAATTTCCGAGACGGGCAAATAATTCGCGATTTTGTTACATTGTTACATTGTAACATGTTACATTAAGCATGTTCCCAGTTTGCACACGGCCTATGCCGACTCCTTTAGGTTTATTATTATATATATAATATTATATATATAATAATAAAATTTATAATATACTTTTTTCACCTGCACGTCGCTTGCACTATCGGAACTACCTTAATGTAACATGTAACAATGTAACAATGTAACATTTTTCTTGCTCCTCCGTGTAAAAAAGAAGCCTCCACCTCCCGATGAGGGGGAGATGGAGACTCACTTCGTTTCTCATGCAGAGAGGGCAATGCCCTTACTCTGCCTCGTTGTCCCAGA
>JAFLUV010000185.1 GCA_022508635.1 Prevotellaceae bacterium | reverse complement strand
TGTTCTTCTCTTATTCTATTGGAGGTAAGATTTACAACGGCGACAAGGTCAGCCTCTACAGCCACGGCCCGTCAGGTGCAACGGCATGGAGCGCGGACATGCTCAACCGCTGGACGCCCGAGAACCCGAACACCGACTTCCCTCGCCTAACCACTGGCTCGCTCAGCGGCGGCTCGTGGACAAGCACGTCGTCGCGCTTCCTCGTCGACCGCAGCTATCTCAAACTGAAGAACCTGCAGTTCAGCTACGCCCTGCCGAAGACGCTCATCAGCAAGGCCAGCCTCGATGCAGCCAGCGTGTTCGTCGCAGCCGAGAACCTGTTCACGCTGACGGAAGAGCAAGGACTCGACCCGGAGCAGAACATCGGCGGTACCACCTACTACCGCTACCCGTCAATGAAGACGATATCAATAGGTCTTAACGTCAAATTCTAAAAAACAAGGAGGACTTACACAATGAAGAAACATAGCAATCTGAAAAATCTTGCACTGGCCGCCGGCCTGCTTTTCACCCTGACGGCCTGCGACCTCGACACGGAACCGACAACCTCACTCTCTGCCAACGGCATATTCAGCTCGACGGAGAACGCCGAAAAGGTGCTGACCGGCGCATGGTACAACCTGCAGGAGTCGTTCTACACCTACCGCGACCCAGGATGGAGCACCATCGACCTGACGTGCGATGCCATGGGCAGCGACGTGGTGGTGAACACCCGCTACGGCTATGCCAACATGTATGCACTTACGGCTACATACGCCCACGAATATTATGTGAACAGGGTGAGCTGGGAACTCGGCTACGAGACCATCAACAATGCCAACGGCGTGATTGCCAACATAGACAACGCCAGCGGCAGCCAGGCTGACATCAACCGCATCAAGGGACAGGCACTGGCATTGCGCGGATTCATCTATACGCACTTTGCTGCCACCCACAGCTTTGCGATAGACAAAGACCCTAATGCCGTGTGTGTGCCCATCTACACCGAGCCCACCGACGAGGGGACGGCGCTCACGGGCAAAGCCGCTTCCAGCGTGAGCGAAGTCTACGCACAGGCCATTTCCGACCTGGAGGAGGCACTCGCACTCATCCCCGAAAGCTATTCCCGGTCGGCAAAGTGGAAGATAGACCGTCAGGTGGTCCTTGGCCTGCTCTCGCGTGTGACGCTGTATGCCCGCCAGTGGCAGAAGGCTGCCGACTACTCGGCCCAACTGCTGGCGCTCAATCCGTATATCATGACGGAAGAAGAATGGCGGAGCGGGTTCAACCTCATAGACAACAACGAGTGGATTTGGGGACATCCGCAGACTACCGACCAGCAGAACTGTGCCTACCATTTCCACTATCTGGACACCACTACCGAGGGCATCTATTACCACAACTTCAACGTAGACCCCTTCTTCTGGGAGAAGTACGACGACGGCGACTTCCGCAAGAGCCTCATCCACTGGGGCCTCGTGCCGGGCTCAGACCAGGCTACCAATACCGAACTGTACCTGCGCAACGAGAAGTTCAAGATTCGCTCCTTTGAGGGTGAGGACGGCGTAGGCGACTACGTGATGCTGCGCACGTCGGAAATCTACCTCATCAACGCCGAGGCCAACGCTCGGCTGGGTAACACGTCGCAGGCCCTCGCCTCGCTCAATGCCATCCGTTCGGCACGTGGTGCCAAGGTGGCAGTCGAGGGCGACGACCTTGTGGAGGAAACACTGCTGGAGCGCCGCCGCGAACTGTGGGGCGAAGGCCTGGCACTCATCGACATCATCCGCAACCAGAAGTCCGTCGAGCGCAAGGACTGGGGCATGCAGGAGGTGGACTACGCCTATACGGACGAGGACGGCAACGTGCAGCACCGCCAGATACCAGGCCAGGGCCACCGCTTCCTGAATTTCCCTGACGGCACGCCGTATGCCCCGAACAGCAAATACTATCTTTTCCGCATCCCGACATCCGAGGAAGATACTAATGCGAACCTATACAGCGTTTATCCGAAGTTAGACATTTATTAAATCCAAGTGTATTTATGGACATAAAATCATTTTTAGTAGTAACAAGTCTGGGGCTTTCAGCCTATGTTTCAGCCCAGACCAGCCAGCACAGCATTGCCATCAACGGCAATGCTGCTGGCGAAAATGTGAAAACTGTGTATTTGCAGAAGTTCAACAACAAGATGTTCGATATCATAGACTCTGCATCGGTCGTTGACGGTAAATTCCAATTCCAGGAAACTCTGGAAGTGCCCGAACTCTATGGGCTTTCCACAGACAAGCGTCACACACCCTATTATCTGTTTCTTGACGGCAATGATGTGAACGTTAGCCTTGTTTACAATCGCAGGCTCGGCTATTCTGATTCGAAAACCACAGGTTCTGCATTGCAAGACGAATTCACGGCATATAAGAAACAAGGAGATGAGGACTTGGATATAGCTGCATACATCAAGCAACATCCTGCGTCGCTCGTGTCGGCATACATTCTCTATCGCGATTATTCCTACCGCCTGTCGTCTGACGAAATACGCAGTAACATTGCCCTGCTCGACCGCCTGTTTGACAACACGCCGTATGTCAAGACCTTGGTCGAGCTTGCAAGCACCCTCGACAATGTTGGCGTCGGCAAGAAGGCTCCCGACTTCCAAGTTCCTGATACGGCAGGTGTGCAGCGCAGCCTTTACGACTTTCTCGGCAAAGGCTATTTGCTCGTCGATTTCTGGGCAAGCTGGTGCGGCCCGTGTCGCAAGGAGAATCCCAATGTCGTTGAGGCCTACAAAAAGTTCCACGACAAAGGTTTCGATGTGCTCGGCGTGTCGCTTGACAGGTCAAGGGAGCGTTGGCTGAAAGCCATACATGACGACGGCCTTGTATGGAACCACGTTTCCGACCTTCAGTATTGGAATGCCGCTCCTGCAAAGCTATATGGTGTCCGGGCCATACCGAGCAACATCCTGCTCGACAAGGAGGGGACGGTCATAGCCCGCAACCTGCGGGAAGAAGACCTACACACTTTCCTTGAAAAACTGCTGAAATAAGATATAACAAAACGGGCGTTTCCTGCGTTATAAAATGGTAGTAAAAGCAAAAAGTAACGGTATGAAAAAAATAGTTG